>JAJYVM010000229.1 GCA_021792015.1 Bacillota bacterium
CTGCGCGCCGCCGGACCGGATGGCCATGGTTTCGGCGACCGCCGGCCCGCCGGTCAGGCCGGGCGACGGCGCGGGCGCGGGGCCCTGGCCGCGCGCACCCAGCCGCCGCAGCCGTCCGAGGCGATCCAGCGGGCCTCGCGCAGCCGCTGCGCCACCAGAGCGGCGTGGGCCGGGATGCCCGAGGCGGCCAGCAGGGCGCGCAGTTCCACCGCCGTCCCGGCCGGCAGCGCGGCCATCTCCAGCTTCAGGGCGCGGACCGCCTGCTGGGTCAGGGTCCGGGATACGCCTCCTCTCCCTCCCTCCTCCTACCCTCTATCATCGGCGGCGGCCGGACGGGGGAGGTGGCCGGCTCGAACCGGCGCGGGGTCGCCCGCCCCACCGATGGGATGCGGACCCTTCTGCTGCCGGTCGCCGTCGTCGGCGCCGCAGGAGCCGGGTCCGTCCGGCGGGAATCCTGTCGAAACGGCTCCGGGAGGCGCGCGACGCGGGTGGTGCGGGGCGGGCCGCCGGACGCGGCCCAGGCAGGCCCACCCGCCGGGCGAGCCGGCCGGAGATGTACGGTCGAGACGACGGGCGGCGGCCTCCCGGGACCAAGCCGAGGCGGAGGGTGTCACGGCTGCCCCGGGGCGGCGGCTCTCCCGAACCGCCTGATTTGGGACGTGATGGCCTCGCGCGAGAACGCACCGTCCAACCCCGATCGGAGGAAGAACCCGCCGCCCCGGGCCCGGGGAGGTGCACCGCATGCTCAACGTGGCGGTCCTGATCGGACGCCTCACCCGGGATCCCGAGCTGCGCTACAC
Source organism: Bacillota bacterium (assembly GCA_021792015.1). GTDB lineage: Bacteria > Bacillota > Sulfobacillia > RBS10-35 > JAJYVM01 > JAJYVM01. Next base: position 801 of record JAJYVM010000229.1, read on the forward strand.
CGGCTCCGGCCAGGCGGTGGCCTCCTTCACCCTGGCCGTCGACCGGCCCTTCGCCAACCAGCAGGGCGAGCGGGAGACCGACTTCGTCGACGTGGTCTGCTGGCGCACCCTGGCCGAGACGGTGACGGGCCACGTCGGCAAGGGGGCGCTCGTCGCCGTCCAGGGCCGGGCCCAGGTGCGCAGCTACGAAACCAAGGACGGCCAACGCCGCAAGGCGACCGAGGTGGTCGCGGACACCGTGCGCTTTCTGGAGCCGAAGGGCGTGCGGGCGGAGCGCGGCGGCGCCGCGTCGGAGGGGATCGCTGGGGACAACCCGGGGGTGAGGGCGATGTGCCCTCCTGAAGCCGAGGCGGCGCAGACCGAACCGCCGGCAGACCCGCCCGAGGAGTCTGCCGGGGTGTCCAGCGTCGCTCCGGAGATCGACCTCGATGCCTGCGAGCTAGACGCGCTGCCCACGTTCCTGGACGGTAACCTCGATCAGCTCGGCCCGCTCGCCGACCACTGCCCGCGACGCGCGCCGCCCAGGGCGCGGCGCAGCCCCGAGCGGCTCCGGGACGCCCTGCTGGCCCGTTGGGCCTGGGGACCCGCGCCCACTTCCGCACCCACATGAGCGGGACCCTGGTGCATCGCCGCTTCCGCCAGGACCGGCTGGCGGCCGCGGAGGAGCTGGCCGAGGTGCTGCCCCCCAACGCCATGATCTGGTGGGCGGTGGACGCCGCCGGCTGCACGCCGGAGGAGGCGTACGCCACCCTTGGGGAAGAGCAGTAGCGTCTCTTCATCTCGCGCCAGGAGCTGCTGCAGGTCCTGGCGGAGGACCTGCGGCTGCGCCGGGAGCAGAAGTACGAGCAGGCCGGCGACGCCCGCACGCGGGCGGCCAGGGCGGAGGCGGAGCGGCTCACGCGCCAGCTGCGCTGGCGGGCGGACCAGGCGGAGGAGAAGCTGCGCCGCGCCGCGGCCCAGGTCGAGGCGGTCGCCCAAGGCAAGGAGGCCGCGATTCGCGGCCTGGAGGCGGCGCTGGCCGAGGCGCGGGGACGCGTGGCCAAGCTAGAAGCGGAGATCGCCGAGCTGCGCGCCGGCTTCGAGGCAGCGGGACGCGCCCACCATGAGTCCGTCGCCGCCCTGCGGCAGCAGGTACGCGATCTGGCCGAGGCGGCCGGCCGCGCGGGTATGGCCGTGCTGCCGCTCCTGGGCGAGCGCGTGCTGGTGGTGGGCGATGACAGCCACAAGGTCGACTACCGGCGCACCGTGGAGGATCTGGGCGGCACCTTCAGCTTCTAGCCGGGGCTTTCAGGCCGGACCGCGGGTGGAGGTGGCTCCGGCGTCGGCGACGGTGGCGGTGTATGTGGCGGCGTACGCTCCCACAAGGCGCAGGACCACGTGCGGGCCGCCGAGCGGGCGGGCCCGCCGGTGATCACCGTGCCCGTCGCGGGCGTGGAGGCGTTCCGCCGGGCCCTGCTCGGCTGGTGCGCAGGCACCGGAACGGAGCCGCCGCGGCAGCAGTCCTTGAGATAGGGGGCCAGGACCGCTCCTGGGTGCGCCCCTGGTATGACCAGCGCCTGCTGCGCAGAGACCTACCGCAGAAGCACGAGGATTCGCTGCTCTTCCTCGGTCCACTCGGCCGTGCGGGCGCCGACCCGCAAGAACCGCTCCAGGCCGGCGGGACAGGCGCCTTCAACGAGCACCGCCGTACGCGCCGCCGACCGTGCGACCGTTCGCGGCATCCCGCACCAGATGGCCGGGGTGGAAGCCATTGCGTAGCGAACGGTTACCGCTGGGCCGGCCGCACCGGCATCTCCACCTTGAACTTCGGAGCCGGGCCCGCAGGCCAGGCCCCACACCCGGCCGGGATGCCGGCTCACGAAGCGGCGGAAGGCGACCTCCAGCGACGCGTCGGCCAGAGCCGCCAGGACGCGAACGGCATCGAGGCAGATCTCCGATGCGGGGATGATGGCGTCGGGGACGCCGCCGAACAGCAGGGTGGCGGCGAACCGGTTCGCCTGCCCACGGAGCAGGCGGCGCATCCGCCAGCCGAGCTGCACCTCCGGGCCTTGGTGCAGGAGAACCAACTGGTGCTCAGGGATAATGGCGTGTGCCACCTCGTGGCAGATGACCAGGTGCCGCCATCCGTCAGTTGCCGGCGGCCGCATGCGTGACGGTGGTCCAAATCTGGTATGCGACGACCACCGTCATAAAGAGGACATACGCCCGCATTCCCCACATCAGGATCCGCGTGCCGAGCCCGAGCTCACGGAGGCCGTAGCGCTCCTTCTCCTTCGCGGCCACGAGCTGATCCGGCTCGAGGACGTCCAGGACCCAGGTCTCACCCGACTCTGCGGGCGCGGCCAGTTGAGCCGACACCCCACCGATCCCGGTCTCGATCTCCATCCGGGTCACCTCGCCTTCACGCAGGTGGCAGCAGGCTCGGGAAGAGGGTCGTGACGGCGAAGAACAGGCCCGCTACCGTCAAGAAGACCACGACGGCGCCCGTGATCAGATTGGCGAGGCGAGAGCTGGTCAGATCGCCGACCACCTCGCGGTCGTTGCAGAGCAGGTATAGGAAGACCAGCGCGGGCGGCATGGCGAGCACGGCGATGACGTTGACGACCAGGACGATGTACTCAAGAGGTGCACCCGGGATGAGCACGATGGCGCCCGCAGTCGCGGCACCGAGCACGAACACCGAGTAGAACGGCCATGCCTCGCCCAGCGGCCTGTTCAGGCTGTGGGCGGCGCCGGAGACCTCACCATAGGCGTAGGCCGAGGAAGTCGATATGGTGATCGCCGCCACCAAGCCGGCCTCGAAGATTCCCAGGGCGAAAAGCGAGGCGCCGAAGCGGCCGATATACGGCTGTAAAGCCTGGGCGAACTGCGCCGCCTGGAAGTTGGCGGCACTGATCTTATGCGTGAAGAGCGGCACCGTGGCGATGATCGTGGCGAGCGCCGCGATCGTCGCGAAGAGCGCGCCCAGCGCCGTGTCGATGCGCCCCGATTGAAGGTCCGGCGACGTGAGGCCTTTGTCCGCCACGGCGCTCTGCTGGAAGAAGAGCATCCACGGCGTGACCGTCGCGCCGATGTCGGCCACGAGGATCAACAGGCTGTTGCTGCTCAGGCCGCCGGGCAGCGGTCCCCAGGTCAGCATGGCGTGACCGACGGCCCCCCAATTCGGGTGCACCAGGAAGGCCACGGGGATGAACATGAGGTTGAACACCGCCAGGGACAGCGTCAAGCGCTCCCAGGTTCGGTACCGGCCGGACAGCGCGGCCACGGCGACGACGGCGACCGCGGCGCTGACCGCGACGGCCGGCGGGATCCCGAAGAACCCCAGGCCGGCGCGGATGCCAATGAATTCGGTCACGAGGGTGAGAAAGTTGCCCACGGTGAGGTCGGCCATCGCAAACCAGGCCCAGAAGCGGCCGAAGCGATCGAAGATCAGTTCGGCATGGCCGCGGTGGGTCGCCATGCCGAGCCGAACGGTCATCTCCTGGACGATGTAGGCCATGGCGAAGGTCAGCACCACGAACGGCAGGAAGAGCGACACCCCGAACTGCGACCCGGTGGCCGCGTAGGAGAGCATACTGGGCGCATCGTTCTCGCCGAGCATCACCAGGATGCCGGGGCCGACGATCGCCAACAGGAGGAGGAAGCGGTTGAGCCGGCCGGAGCGGGTGCGCAGCAGCCCGATGCGGTGACGGTCGACCGCACGCTTGCGATCCTCGGTTGTGATGCCCGGGGTGCGGGGCTGGGCACTCATCCCTCCACCTCCTCACGACGCGCGACATGAATGGCCTTGGCGGTCGCCGGCGCCAGGGTGGACGAGCCGGGCGCGCTGACCCCGCACGGCGACCGTGGCGTGAATGCGGATGGACCGACGGAACTGGGGATCGCACCCGGGACCAGTCCGCACCGGCGCAGCAAACCGTGCAAGGCGGGGAGCAGACTCGTCGGTCTGGCTGAGCGCTCGCCCTTGGCGAGGCCCCCCGCTTGCGTGAAGTCGTACCTGCACATATCATGATACGTGCATATTACATCATCGAAGAGGGGGCGGGTCGGATGGGCGAACAGGAAGACGGGGCCTGCGAGGCAGTCGTCGTCCACGGGATCAAGCTCGCGGCGCTGCAGCCTCTACTGCCGGACGAAGACCGTTCCCAGGTCGAGGCCGAACGGTTTCGCGTACTGGGCGATCCGACGCGGCTACGGATCCTCTCGGCCCTTTCGCTGGCCGAGCTCTGCGTATGCGACCTCAGCGGGCTGCTGGGGATCACGCAGACAGCGACCTCCCAGCACCTGAAGATCCTCCGCGCTTCCGGCATGGTGCGCTACCGCAAGCAGGGGCGAATGGCGATCTATCGCCTGGCCGACCCGACGTTGACCGCATTGCTGGCCCGGATGCGTACGGCGCCCCGTGAGGAGGGCCTGAACCATGAGCGCCGGAGTGTCTGACGCGGGCGCCCTTCGTAGCGGCGTCGCCATCGAGTGGTGGACCATCGGCTGGATGGCCCTGGAGGCCGTGGTCAGCCTCGGCGCGGGCGTGGCCGCGGGCAGCGTGGCCCTGGTCGCCTTCGGCGCCGACAGCGTGATCGAACTGATCTCGGCCGGGGTCCTTCTGCGTCGCCTGCGGGTGGAGCAGGTCGGGACATCCGCGGTCGCGGTCGCGTCCGCCGAGCGCCGGGCGTCGGGGGTTGTGGGTATCCTGCTCTTTGTGCTGGCCATCTATGTGGTGGGGAGCGCGCTGCGCGACCTCCTCATGCGCGCCCAGCCGGAGGCTAGCCCCGTCGGTTTGGTGATGGCCGCGTCGTCGATGCTTGTCATGCCCTGGATCGTGGCCACCAAGCGGAAGGTCGCGGCCCGGATCGGCAGTGCGGCGCTGCGGGCAGACGCAGCCTGTGGGATTGTCTGCGCCTACATGGCGGCCACCCTCCTTGCCGGTTTGGCCGTGCGGGCCCTCTTCGGCTGGTGGTGGGCCGATCCGCTGGCCGCGCTGGGCATCGTATACTTTATCGCCCGCGAAGGTTGGGAAGCGATCGAGGCGGCACGGGGTCACGCGGAGGCCTGCGACTGCTGCTGAGAGGTGAGCGCCGGAATGTCGCAGCCACACAGCCACGCCCACGACCATGGCGCGGACGGGGACCATCCCGGAGACCACGCTGCCGAGTTCCTTGGCGGCGCCTTCTGGATCGCAGCCGGCATCCTGCTCGCGGAGCTCGCCGGCGGCCTGCTCTCGCACAGTCTGGCGCTGCTGAGCGACGCGGCCCACATGCTCACCGACGTGCTATCGCTGGCGTTGGCCTGGTATGCGACCCGTCTGGCCGGCCGGCCCGCGACAGCGCAGCGTACCTACGGCTTCCACCGCGCCGGTATCCTCGCCGCCCTCTTCAACGCCGGCACGCTGATCGTGATCGCGGGCGGCATCCTGGCGGAGGCCGTCGGCCGATTCGAGCACCCGGTCGCGGTGGTTCCGTGGATCATGTGGCTGGTCGCGGCGATCGGGTTGACAGGCAACCTCTTCATCGGCCTGCGCCTTGGTGCCGGCGCCCACGCCGGCCACCGCCACGGTCCGGACGGGCACGCCCGCGGGGGCAACCTGAACGTCCGCAGCGCCTGGCTACATGTGA
>JAJYVM010000230.1 GCA_021792015.1 Bacillota bacterium
CATCGCAGGCCGGCATGCTCAGGCCCATGGCGATGCAGTCCGGCGTCACGTCCGGCGGCACGTGGGCGCCGAGCTCCTCGTGAGCGTGCTGCGTGAAGGCGCGTAAGCAGAGCGCGGCGCCGCGACGATGTGGGCCAGAAGGCCGGCGTGCCTTACGGGCGGGCCTCCCGTCAAGTGGCCGGCTGCTCGCGGAAACCCAGTCGGGAACCTCCGCCCCCCGACTGCCGCAGCAGCAGGTTCGATTGGGCGGCAGCGATCGCCGCGGCGAACGGGTCCCAGGCGATCTGGCTCCAGAAAGTCTCCGGCGACTCCACACGAACCCGCCCCCCAAGCGGGCCTTCGCCGGCCGTCCCGGCCACCCCGCGGCCGCAGCGGCAGGAGTCCCTCAGCCGCGCTGGACCTTCTCCACCCAGTCCGCGACGCTCAGGACCTCCGCCTGCCGGGGAAAGACCTTTTCCATCAGAACCCGGTGGACCTCGGGGTCGGCGTCGGCGCAGCCGTCCCGCAGAATCACGAGGCCATAATCACGGTCGGCCGCCTCCCGTGCCGTCGACAGCACGACGCCGCTCGTGGCGATGCCCGTCAGCACAAGGGTCGTGACGCCGCGCGCGCGAAGCACCACCTCAAGGTCACTGCCCGTGAACGCGCTCACGCGCCGCTTGACGACCACGACGTCCGCAGGCTGGGGCGCCAGGTCAGGGTGGATCTGGCTCGCCGGGTCCGTCTCGCCAAACCCGCGCCCGCCCGGCTGCGCCACCAGCGCTGAGAAGCTCCGGTTCCGGGGGCTCACCTCCGGGAAACCCGTCCGAAACGCGACACGCACAAAGATCACGGGAATCGCCGCCGCCCGGGCCGCCGCGATGGCCGCCACGAGGCGACCCACCAGTGCCGGCTCCCCATACCGCTCGACCACGGCCTGCTGCACGTCCATCACCAGCAGGGCAACACCATCTGCCACGTGTCCCGCTCCCTCCCGAAACTTGCCGGCGGGTCGCGGCTCGAGCGTGCCACATGTATCGCCTGTGATCACGCGGACCCGCCAGGCACGCGGCCGCGCCCCCGCTGCCCGTCCACCCAGGCAGGGATCTTCGCCCGCCGAACTGAACTTCACCCGTGCCCGATGTGCCCGCCGTGCGCGCCCATCCAGCCGCGGGCCGCGCCGCGCAAGCGCTGCAAGAGCATCCCGTGGAGGTGTTGCACCCGATGCCAGATCAGGTCCTCGATCAGGTCCGCTGGCGCTCCGTCGGCCCGTTCCGCGGCGGCCGCGTGGTGGCGGTGGCCGGCGATCCGGTTCACGAGGCCACCTTCTACTTCGGCGCCTGCTCCGGCGGCATCTGGAAGACGACGAACGCGGGCCTGAGCTGGGAGAACGTCTCCGACGGCTTCGTGAAGACGGCCTCCGTCGGCGCCCTCGCCGTCGCACCCTCCGATCCCAACGTCATCTACGCCGGCATGGGCGAGGCCACGATCCGCGGCAACGTGACGCACGGCGACGGCGTCTACCGCTCGACGGACGCCGGCCGCACCTGGCACCACCTCGGCCTGGCTGAGAGCCGCCACATCGGCAAGGTGCGCGTGCACCCGCAAAACCCCGACATTGCCTACGTCGCCGCCTTCGGCCACGCCTTCGGCCCCAACGCCGAGCGCGGCGTCTACCGCACCACGGACGGCGGCAGGCACTGGGACCTGGTCCTGCACCGCGACGACAAATCCGGCGCCATCGACCTCTGCATCGACGCCACCAACCCGCGCATCCTCTACGCCACCCTCTGGGACGCGCAGCGCTACGCGCACACGCTGGTGAGCGGCGGCCCCGGCAGCGGCATCTTCCGCTCGGACGACGGCGGCGAGCACTGGCAGGAGATCACCCGCAACCCCGGGCTGCCGGCCACCGGCCTGCTCGGCCGCATGGGCATCGCCGCCTCCCCCGCCCGTGCCGGCCGCGTCTACGCCTGCATCGAGGCCGAGGCCGGCGGCGGCCTGTTCCGCTCCGACGACGGCGGCGAGCACTGGCAGAAGACGAACGACGACCGCCTGCTCGTCATCCGCGCCTGGTACTACGAGCACGTGATCGCCGACCCCTGTGACGCCGACACGGTCTACGTGCTGAACATCCCGTTCCTGAAGTTCGTCGACGGCGGCAGGACGTTCACCATGGTCGACGTCCCCCACGGCGACAACCACGACCTGTGGATCGACCCCAAGAACCCGCTGCGCATGGTCACCGGCAACGACGGCGGCGCCTGCGTGTCGCTGGACGGCGGGGCGACCTGGTCGTCCATCTACAACCAGCCGACCGCGCAGTTCTACCACGTCACGACGGACAGCCGCCACCCGTACCGCATCTACGGCGCGCAGCAGGACAACACGATCTGCACGCCGAGCCGCTCGGATGCCGGCCCCATCACCTTCGGCGACTGCTACCCGGTCGGCGGCGGCGAGTCCGGCTACATCGCCGTGCGCCAGGACGACCCCGACATCGTCTACGCCGGCAGCTACGGCGGCCTGATCACGCGCTACGACCACAGAAGCGGCGAGGTCCACGACATCACGGTCTGGCCGGACGATCCGATCGGCTACCCCGCCAAGGACCTGAAGTACCGGTTCCAGTGGACGGCGCCGATCGTCCTCTCGCCGCACGACAGCAACGTCCTCTACGCCACGGGCAACCACGTGTTCCGCAGCCGCGACGAGGGCCAGAGCTGGGAGCGGATCAGCCCGGACCTGACCCGGAACGACATCACGAAGCTGGGCTCGGCGGGCGGCCCCATCACGCAGGACAACGTGTCGACGGAGTACTACTGCACGATCTTTGCGTTTGCCGAGTCCCCGGTCCGGGCCGGCGTCCTCTGGGCGGGCTCGGACGACGGGCTCGTTCACGTGAGCCGGGACGCGGGCGCGACGTGGCGCAACGTCACGCCCCCCCCCGCGCTGCTGCCCGAATGGGCGCTCATCAGCATCGTCGAGGCCTCGCCGCACGACCCCGCCACGGCCTACGTGGCCGCCACGCGCTACAAGCACGACGACATGCGCCCGTACCTGCTGAAGACCACGGACTATGGCGCCACCTGGCAGCTGATCACCGCCGGCATCCCGGACGGCGAGATCACGCGCGCCATCCGCGAGGACCCGGAGCGCGCCGGCCTCCTCTACGCCGGCGGCGAGTCGGGGGTCTACGTCTCCTTCGACGGCGGCGCCGGCTGGCAGCCGCTCCGCGGCAACCTGCCCGTGGTCCCCGTCCACGACCTGACGATCAAGGACGGCGACCTGGTCGCCGCCACCCACGGCCGCTCGTTCTGGGTGCTGGACGACCTCACCCCGCTTCGCGATTGGGCCGCGGCGCAAAGCGCCGCGACCTACCTGTTCCCGCCGCGGCCGTACCTGCGGCGCCTCGGCGGCGGCCGCTTCCGCGAGCAGGCCACCAAGAACGCCTACGGCTTCGACCGCGCCGGGGGCAACGTCGTCCTCTACGCCAACCGGAACGGCGAGCGCCGCTACCTCGACGCGGGCGAGAACCCCCCGAGCGGCGTCGTGGTCCAGTACCTGCTGAAGGATAAGCCGGAGGGCGAGCTGACCCTCTCCTTCCTCGACGGCAGCGGCAAGCTGATCCGCCGCTTCACCAGCGCGGAGCCGCAGGCGAAGCGTCCTGATGCTCCCGCCGCCGTCCCTGGCTCTGCGGGGGGGGAGGGCGACGGCCCCGCCGAGCCGCGGGTTCCCGCGGCGGCCGGCCTGAACCGCTTTGTCTGGAACACCCGCTACCCCGAGGCCACGCGCCTGCCGGGCGCCATCCTGCACGGCGGCGGCGCCGGCGGCCCGGCGGCGCTGCCCGGCGGCTACACCGTGGAGCTGAGCGTGGGCGGCCAGACCCTGCGCCAACCGTTCGAAATCCGGCTCGACCCGCGGGTGCACGCCTCCGAGGCGGACCTGAAGGCCCAGTTCGACCTGCAGCTGCAGATCCGCGACCGCATCAGCGCGGCGCACGAGGCCGTGATCAGGGCCCGCCGCCTCAAGGCGCAGGCCGCCGACTGGGTCGCGCGCGCCGGCGACGGCCCGGCGGCCCCGGCCCTCAAGGAGGCCGCGGATGCCCTGCAAAGGCGGATCGACCCCGTCGAGGAGGCCGTGAACCAGCCGCGGGTCAAGCGGCACGCCGACTTCCTGAACTTCCAGCCGGGGCTGAACGACAGGCTGGCGTCGCTTGGCGGGCGCGTGGGCGGGGCCGACGCCGCCCCGACCCAGCAGCAGCGCGACGTCTTCGCCGACCTCACGGCCAAGCTGGATGCCCAGCTGCATCTGCTGGACGAGATCGTGGCCACGGACGTGGCGGCCCTGAACGGCCTGGTGCGCGAGTCCGGACTGGCACCTGTGGGATAGCGGCGAAGGTCCCCTGTTCCGCGGGCGCCCGCCGGCGGCGGGCGCCCCGTCTGAGGAGGCGTTGCCATGATCGAGGGCGTGCACTGGCGCTCCATCGGCCCGTTCCGCGGCGGTCGCGTGGTCGCCGTGGCCGGCGACCCCATCCATCCCGCCACGTTCTACTTCGGCGCGTGCTCCGGCGGGGTCTGGAAGACCGTCAACGCCGGCACCACCTGGGAGAATATCTCCGACGGCTTCTTCCACACGGCCTCGATCGGCGCCCTGGCCGTGGCGCCCGCCGACGCCAACGTCATCTATGCCGGTACGGGCGAGGCCTGCATCCGCGGCAACGTGACGCACGGCGACGGCGTCTACCGCTCGACCGACGCCGGCCGCACCTGGAAGCACCTCGGCCTGGCCGAGAGCCGCCACATCGGCCGCGTGCGGATCCACCCGGCCGACCCCGACATCGCCTACGTCGCGGCCTTCGGCCACGCCTTCGGACCCAACCCCGAGCGCGGCGTCTACCGCACCACCGACGGCGGCCGCCACTGGGACCTCGTGCTGCACCGCGACGAGCGCAGCGGCGCCATCGACCTCTCCATCGACCCCACCAACCCGCGCATCCTCTACGCCACCCTCTGGGAGGCGCAGCGCCACGCCCACACCCTGGTCAGCGGCGGCCCCGGCAGCGGCATCTTCCGCTCGACCGACGGCGGCGACAGCTGGCACGAGATCACCCGCAACCCCGGCCTGGCCAAGGGCGTGCTCGGCCGCATGGGCATCGCCGCCTCCCCCGCCCGCGCCGGCCGCGTCTACGCCTGCATCGAGGCCGAGGACGGCGGCGGTCTCTACCGCTCCGACGACAGCGGGCAGAGCTGGGAGCGGACCTGCGCCGACCGCGAGCTGGTGACGCGCGCGTGGTATTACGAGCACGTGATTGCGGATCCGTCGGATGCCGACACGGTCTACGTGATGAACCTGAAGTTCCTGAAGTTCGTGGACGGCGGGCGGACCTTCACCCACATCGAGGTGCCCCACGGCGACAACCACGACCTCTGGCTCGACCCGCGCGATCCCCTGCGCATGATCACCGGCAACGACGGCGGCGCCTGCGTGTCCCTGGACGGCGGCGCCACCTGGTCCTCCATCTATAACCAGCCGACGGCGCAGTTCTACCACGTGAGCACCGACACGCGGCAGCCCTACCGCATCTACGGCGCCCAGCAGGACAACACGACCCTGTCCGTGCCCAGCCGCTCGGACTTCAGCGGCATCTCGTTCGCCGAGTGCCACGCCGTGGGCGGCGGCGAGTGCGGCTACATCGCCGTGCGGCCCGACGACCCCGACATCGTGTACGCGGGCAGTTACGGCGGCCTGATCACGCGCTACGACCACCGCACCCGCCAGGCACAGGACATCACGGTCTGGCCGGACGACCCCCTCGGCCTCGCGGCCAAGGACGTGAAGTACCGCTTCCAGTGGACGTCCCCGCTGCTGCTCTCGCCGCACGACCCGCAGACCCTCTACGCCGCCGGCAACCACGTCTTCCGCAGCCGGGACGAGGGCCGCAGCTGGGACGTCATCAGCCCGGACCTCACCCGCAACGACGTGAGCAAGCAGGGCAGTTCGGGCGGCCCCATCACGCAGGACAACGTCTCCACGGAGTACTACTGCACGATCTTCGCGCTCGTGGAGTCCGCGCATACGCGCGGACTCTTCTGGGCCGGTTCCGATGACGGCCTCATCCACGTCTCCCGGGACGGCGGCGCGACGTGGCGCAACGTCACCCCACCGGAGAGCCTGCTTCCCGCCTGGGCGCTGATCTCGATCATCGAGGCCTCGCCCCACGACCCGGCGGTCGCCTACGTCGCCGCCACGCGATACAAGCACGACGACTTCAGCCCCTACCTGCTGAAGACGGCGGATTACGGCGCCACCTGGCGGCGGATCGACGCCGGCCTCGACACCTTCACGCGGGTGATCCGCGCCGACCCGGCGCGGGCGGGCCTGCTCTACGCCGGCACGGAGTCCGGGGTCCACGTCTCGTTGGACGA
>JAJYVM010000231.1 GCA_021792015.1 Bacillota bacterium
CGGCGGAAGACGGGCGATACGGGAGCGGGCGCGAGGACGCAGGAGGGTCGCTTCGGGAGGGGGTGGGGGAGAAGCGGTGCGAGAATGGCAGCAAGGCGGGGCGGGGCCTCCTGCGGCGGCTTGGGGGCCCCGCAAGTCGCCAGATCACCTGCATCCTGCTGGGCGACGTGTTCTACTTCCCGAAGGAGCACTGGATCCACGCACCGCCGTCGTTCCATCCCAACTTGCAGGTCGGAAGGGGCTACATGCTGGCCGAGGAGCCTGGCCTCGTGCGGATGGTCCGGAGCCAGCTTCGCGACGACGCAGAGCCGGAGGCGCCCGCCGCGCTGGAGTCGCTGCGCCACGGCAAGCCCCAGATCGTCCTGCCGCGCATTGGCCAGGGATTGTTCCGGGGGCTGGTGGCCACTGCCTATGACCGGCGCTGCGCCGTCACGGGCGAGCGGGCGCTGCCGGTCCTGGAGGCGGCGCATATCGTGCCCTACGCCGCCGGCGGTGAGAACGCCCTCGAAAACGGGCTGCTGCTGCGCAGCGACCTTCACCGGCTCTTCGACACCGGCTACGTCACGGTCGACCCCGACCAACGCACGCTGGTGGTGAGCAGGCGCCTGCGGACTGAGTTTCACAACGGCCACGAGTATCTGAGGCTGAACGGCGCGCCCCTGGCTTCTCCCGCCCGCGGCTATCCCGCCCCCAGCCGCGAGAACCTGCTCTTCCACCGGGCCAACGTCTTCGTTGCGTGAGCGGCGCAGCTACTCCCACTCGATGGTGGCGGGCGGCTTGCTGGTGATGTCGTAGACCACGCGGTTGACGCCAGCGACCTCATTCACAATGCGGGAGGCGATGCGCTCCAGCACGTCGTGGGGCAGGCGCGCCCAGTCCGCCGTCATGCCGTCCTCGCTGCTCACCGCGCGCAGGGCGACCAGGTGGCCGTACGTGCGGGCATCGCCCATGACGCCAACGCTGCGGACGTCGGGCAGCACGGCGAAGGCCTGCCACAGGTGGGCCTGGCCAAGGCCGAGCGGCCGCAGCTCGTCGCGGAGGATTTGGTCGGCATGGCGGAGCGTCGCCAGCTTGTCCTCCGTCACGGCGCCGATGATACGGATGGCCAGGCCCGGCCCCGGGAAGGGCTGGCGCCAGACGAGGTCGTGGGGCAGGTCGAGCTCCTGCCCCAGGCGCCGGACCTCGTCCTTGAAGAGTGTGCGCAGGGGCTCGACCAACTGCAGGCGCATGCGCTCCGGCAGCCCGCCGACGTTGTGGTGGGACTTGATCGTCTGGGCCGCCTTGCCGGTGGCACCGCTCTCCACGACGTCCGGATAGACCGTGCCCTGGACCAGGAAGTCGACGGGGCCGATGCGGGCCGCCTCCTGCTCGAAGACGGCGATGAACTCGGCGCCGACGATCTTGCGCTTGCGCTCAGGATCTGTCACGCCCTGCAGCGCGCCGAGGAAGCGGTCGCTGGCGTCGGCCACGCGCAGGGGCATTCGGCCCGCGAAGGCGGCCTCGACCTCCGCGCGCTCGCCGGCGCGCAGCAGCCCGTGGTCGACGAAGATCGCCGTCAGGCGGTCGCCGATCGCCCGCCGCACCAACTCGGCCGCCACGGCCGAATCGACGCCGCCGGACAGGCCCACCAGGGCCCGCCCGCTCGGCCCCACCTGCGCCCGCACCGCGGCGATCGCCTCGGCGGCGAACGAGGCCATGCTCCAATCCGCCTGCAGGCCGCAGATGCCGAAGAGGAAGTTGCGCAGCACCTCGCTGCCGAGCGGGGTGTGCGCGACCTCCAGGTGGAACTGGACGCCGTAGCGACCGCCGGCGGGATCGGCCATGGCGGCGACGGGGCTGCGGTCGGTGTGCGCCAGCGGCCGAAAGCCGGGCGGCGCCTGCAGCACCGTGTCGCCGTGGCTCATCCAGACCTGGGTGTGCGAGGGCAGTCCGTGCAGCAGCGTGTCGTCCCCGGCCTCGCGCTCCAGCTCCGCCCGGCCGTACTCGCGCCCGCCGGGGTCCGCCTCCACCCGGCCCCCGCACGCCTTGGCCAGGAGCTGGTGGCCGTAACAGATACCGAGCACCGGCAGGCCGCCGCCTGCCAGCAGCGCCGGATCGGCCTGGGGCGCGCCCGGCTCGTACACACTGGCCGGGCCGCCGCTCAGGATCACGGCCCGCACCCCGGCCGCCCGCAGCGCCGCGGCCGTCGCCGCGTGCGGCCAGATCTCGCAGTACACCCCAGCCTCCCGCACGCGGCGCGCAATCAGCTGCGTGTACTGCGCGCCGAAATCCAGCACGGCCACCTGGCCACGGCGCTCACTCACCCGCCGTACACCTCCGGGCGCAAAATACCGACGTATGGCAGGTTACGGAAGCTGCCCGCGTAATCCAGTCCGTACCCGACCACGAACGCGTCGGGAATGCGAAAACCCACGTATTCGACGGGTACGGCCACCTGGCGGCGGCTCGACTTGTCCAGCGCCACGGCCACGGCCAGGCTCGCCGGGCGGCGGGCCGCCAGGCTCTCCCGCAGGTAGTGCAGGGTCAGGCCCGTGTCCACGATATCCTCGACGATCAGCACGTGCCTGCCCTCGATGCCCTCATCCAGGTCCTTGAGGAACCGCACGACGCCGGAGCTCTGCGAGCCGGCCCCATAGCTGCTGATCGCCATGAAGTCGAAGGTCGCCGGGATGCTCAGGGCCCGCGCCAGGTCCGCCATGAAGATGGTCGCACCCTTCAGGATGCCCACCATGTGGAGTTCCTGTCCGGCGTAGTCCGCACTGATCTGCGCACCGAGCTGCGCCGCCCGGGCGGCCAGGCGCCGCCGGCTCACCAGGACGCGGGCGATGGGGTTGTAACTACCAGAGTCCTCACGTTCAGACAGGCTGTGGTCACGCATCAGTGCGGCGCGATCCAGGCCTTCTCGGCCCGGCAGATGGCGTACTCGCTCGGCGCCTCAAGGCCGTGCACCCAGGGCTGCATCGCGTTGATGTTCTCCGTATGCCAGAGCGGGATCGCCGGGAGCTGGTCGACCACGAGCTGCTGAAACTGGTTCATGAGGCTGTGCCGCTTCGTCGTGTCGATCTCCGACTGTGCCCTGTTGACCAGCTGGTCGATCTGCTTCGACAGGCTGGCCATGATGGGGTTCTTGGTGATCTGGGACACGTTCCAGTACTGCGTGGACAGGAGGTTGTCCGTGTAGCCGACCGAGCTGAAGCTGGTGCCGCCGAGCGACCAGTACGCGATATCGTACTTCCCGGCCCGCATGTTGGTCAGGAACGTCGCCCAGTCGGTCTCGGAGATGTTGACCTTGATCCCGACCTGCTTCAGCTCCTGCTGAATGATCTGGCATATCAGCAGCCAGGTGGGGTTGTTCTGTGTGATCATCGACAGCTCGAGGGGCTGGCCGCCCTTGGTCACGATGCCGTCCGAGCCGGGGGTCCACCCGGCGGCGGCCAGGATCTGCTTGGACTTGGCCGGGTCGTAGCCATAGCCCTGGATGCTCTTGTCGAACCCGGGCGAGCTGGGGATGACGAGCGTGGTCGACACCTGGGCGTAGCCATAGAGCACCTTCTGGACGATGGCGGTCTTGTCGATGGCGTAGGCCATGGCCTTGCGCACCTGCAGGTCGGCCACGAGCGGGCTGTCCAGGTTGAGCGAGAGCATCTGCAGGCCCGGATGCGAGCCGGCGATGATCTTGATGCCCTTGCCCTGGAATGTCTTCACGTCGGCCGGAGCGACATTGAAGGCAAAGTCCACGGCGCCGGCCAGCAGCTCGTCGCGCTGCGTGGCCGTGTCAGGCACCATCCGCACTTCCAGCGTGTCCAGGTACGGCTTGCCGCCCCAGAACCCGCCGTTGCGCATCAGGGTCAGGTGGTCATCCGCGACGTAGCTCTTGAACATGAACGGGCCCGAGCCCACCGGGTGCTGGTTGAAGGCCGCCGCGTTGGCGAAGGCCGTTGGGCTCGCCCAGTACGGGCCGAGCAGGAAGCCGGAGAAGAAGCTGGCCGGGATCTGCGGCACCTTCATCTTGAGCACGAAGGTCGCGGGATCCGGTGCGAGCGCGGTATCAAGCTGCGTGAAGCGCTGGGCGGCCAGCGGCGACTTGTTCGCCGGATCCATGATCCAGTGGATGTTCTTGACGAGGGCGCCGGCGTCGGCCGGCGTCCCGTCCGTGAACTTCACACCGGGGCGCAGGTGGAAGGTGAATGTCTTGGCGTCAGCGGAGGCGTCCCAGGATGTGGCCATCAGCCCCCGCGGCTGGTTGTGGTTGTCGAAGGTCAGCATGGCGTCGAAGAGGTTGAAGATGGCTTCGTCGGAGTTCCAGTCGGCCTCGTGCACCGGGTTGATGGAGGCGACGGTCGACGGGATCATGATCGTCAGCTTCCCGCCGGTGACCGGCTGCGCGGCCGCCGCCGCGGTCGAGGTCGCGCCCGCGCCCGCTGAGGTGGCCCCGCCGCTGGCCGAACTGGTCGGCACGGCCCCGCCGCAGGCGATGAGCGTGCCGGCCGCGGCCGCCAGGAAGCCCGCCATGCCGGACTTTCGCAAAAACTCGCGCCGCGTCAGGTTCACCCCTCAGCCTCCCGCTGGCGGCGTTTTCGCGGCAGGCGCTGCCAAACCCTCCCCCGTGCAGGCGCGCACGGTTCGCGTCCGCCGGCCGCGTGGCGGCCGGCGGCGCGATCCCGGCCGGATGCGGACGCCGGCGGTCCCGGCCGACTCAAACAGGTCTGGTGCGGACCCGATGACCAGGGTGAGGGATAGGAGGTGCGGCCCGATGCGCCTGGAGCCTCTGTCGCGGGATCTGGCGGGCTCGAAGCTGGCGCGCAGCGTGACCACGGTGTTCGGGCAGGTCCTGCTGCGGGCCGGCACCACCCTGACCGGACGCTACATCGACAACCTGCTGGACCGCGGCTACGGCCGCGTCTACGTGGAGGACGAGGTCTCGGCCGACATCATCGGCCAGGATGCGCGCAGCCTGGAGGCCCAGAGCGACGCCGCCCGGATCCTGCGCCAGGCCGCGGTGGCCGGCCGGCTGGACGGCCGGCGGGTGGCCGCCATGGAGCGGGCGGTGGGGAGCATCATCGCCGAGCTGCGCGCCTCGACACCCCTCTCCGCCCAGCTCACTGCCCTGCGCGCCGCCTGCGAGTACTCATTCACGCATGCGGTCAACGTCTGCACTTACGCGCTCGTCATGGGACATGCCGCGGGGCTGGGCCCTGCGGACCTCTCGGTGCTGGGCGTGGGCGCCCTGCTGCAGGACGTGGGCAACCTGCGCTACGTGGACGTCTGGAACCGGCCGGGCCCCCTGACGCCCGCCGAGTACGAGACGCTCAAGCAGCACACCGTGGACGGCTACCACGCCGTGCTGAATGAGATGCACTACGACCTGCGCGCCGCGCACATGGCCTACCAGCACCACGAGCGCCTGGACGGCAGCGGCTACCCCCGGGGGCTGCGGGGTGGCCAGGTGCTCCTGTTCGCCCGCATCGGGGCCGTGGCCGATACGTTCGACGCCCTGTGCAGCCGGCGGCCGCATCGGCCGGACCTGCGCCCGCACGTGGCCATGCGCCTGATCAAGGACCTGGCGGGCAGCCAGCTCGACGGCGAGCTCGTCCACCGCTTCTCCGAGCGCGCCTGCATCTACCCCACCGGGGCCACGGTGCTCCTGGAGAGCGGCGAGGTGGGCATTGTGGCGGCGCAGACCACGGCCGGCGGCCAGTGGCCCTGCGTCCGCATCCTGACCGACCCGAAGCTGCACCTTGTGGTGCCGTTCGAGGTCGGCCTCAGCCCGGCCAACCCCGCACGGCAGATCCGGCGGGTGCTGCCATCGCTGCCCGCCGCCGTGCGGCAGCGGCTGGCGCAGGCCAGCTGAGGGTGGTGGGCCGGTCAGTAGCTAGGCGCCGAGATGGACCCCAACCGGGCCCATGTCCATGTGGACCAGGCTGCGCGCCGCCGCGGCTGCACCGAAACGCCAACGGTCACAACACCCGAGCCCTCCATCACGGGAGCCATCTCGCTCGCACCGTTCCTACAAGCGACAGTCGGACACGGTCACAATGTCTGCCGCAGTCGCTGCACCAGCGCGCCGAGGTCTTCCTTGCACCGTTGCTCCATGCGGCTCCAATGTCGCACGGCCTCGGGCGCCAAGAGCCGCCGCCCCTCGGCCACCGCCATGGCAACGTCGCGTTTTCGCGCGTAGGGCAGGTAGAACCGCTCCTTGACGTGCGGCTCTGTTCGCACGGTGCCCCACGCTGTCGGCAGATCGTCAAAACCCGCCAAGATCCAAGTCTCAACTTCCTCCCACGCCATCACCGAGATGAAGGCCGCGCCGTGCAGTGCCGGCTCGAGGCTGGCTTCAATCCTCTTCAGGGCTTCTCTTTACCCACAGC
>JAJYVM010000232.1 GCA_021792015.1 Bacillota bacterium
GCGCGACCCCCCGGCGCAAAGCGTCGGCAGCGCTGTTCGGCCGGCGTCGTGAACCGAAGGTGAGCCTATGCCCACCACAGGTCATGATCTTAGGAACGGTATGACGGAGCCGCAGGGAGGTGTCCGCATGGTGCTCCCCATGATGCGGCGCATGACCGGCACGTGGACCCGCCTGAGCGCGCTCGCGCAGGCCTGGTGGCCGGATGTCATCATCGCCGCCTGCGATCCGGCCAATCCGGCGCTGGTGGTGCTGGCGGTCCGAGCCCTCCACCGGCTCAGCTACGGCCGCACCTCATACGAGGGCGAGCCCATGCGCAGCAGCTCGCTGACGGTCACCATCTGAAGGCCGCGCTGGCGCAGCGCGTCGATGACCTGCGGCAGCGCCGCCAGCGTCTGCGCGTGCCCCCCGCCGTCGTGGAACAGGATGATGTCCCCCGGCCGCACGCCCTCCGTCACCCGCCGCACGATGGCCGCGACGCCGGGCTTGGCCCAGTCCTTGGGGTCGACGGAGGCCTCGACGACGGTCAGGCCGAGCGCGCGCACGGCCGCCACCCCCGCCGCCGTGTGGGAGAAGTACGGAAAGCGGAAGAGCGTGATCGGCCGGCCGGCGACCTTGGCGATGGTCGCCACCGAGGCCGCCGCCTCGCGCCCGACGGCCGCGGCGCTCATGTTGGCCATGTTCGGGTGGCTGACGCTGTGGCTGCCGACCTCGGAGCCCTCCGCCAGGATCGATTGGATGATCGCCGGGTAGCGCTCGGCCGAGTTCGCCAGCACGAAGAACGTGCCCCGCGCCCCGCCCGCCCTGAGCATGGCCAGCACCCGCGGCGTCTCGAACGGGTCCGGCCCGTCATCGAAGGTCAGGGCCACCGCCGGCTGCGACGTCCGCACGAAGTAGACGAGGCCCGTCCGCGTCGCCGCCCAGCCCCGCTCCTGCTCGGTGAAGGCGTTCACCGCCGACCACGAGGCGAGCACCAATCCTGCCGCGAGGGCCGCGGCGAGCGCGAGCTGCCAGCGGCGCACGACGACGAGCCGGAGCGCGCCGGCCGGCCGCACCGCGATCCCTCCCGTGGCTTGAGGTCCTGTGCTGGTGCAAAGACACGGGGACGCGCGGGCAAAGGGCACCCGAGAGCCGTGGAGCGGGTGGCCCGACTCGAACGAGCCATGCGGTTTGGGCCGCAGCCGCACCCGCGGCACCCGCCCGACACAGCAGAGCATTATGACGCGCGCCCCACGCCTAGCACGCGGCGCCAAGCGCACCACCCGGTGCTAACCCGCCCGGCCGCGGTCATAGAAATGGTTCCTGGACGGAGGTGGCCACCGTAGCGGGACGTGCGCCCCGCACCCGGTTCACGAGCCAGATGGATGACGCGATCCGCGCGCGCCTGCAGGGGGCGTCCGGCCGCACCCGCCGCGGTGAGGTCCGCCGCGCGGTGGCCGACGCCGCCGCGGACCTGGGCGTGCCGCCTGGGGCGGTGCTCAAGCGCTGGTATCGGCTGCGCGCGCTCCCGGCGCGGCCCCTGCCGACCCAGCGCCCTCGCCGCCCAGGCGCCCCCGCGCCGGACGCTCTCGCCGCCTACGAGCGCGCTCTGATCCGGACGGCCGCTTGCCGCGCGGAACTCGCCCGCGCCGAGAGCGAGCTGTTGGAGGCGGCCACCCGCCTGCTGGCGCACCCCGCAGGCACGGATGCCGGAGGCCGCCCGTGATGGGCTACGGATGCCGGAGGCCGCCCGTGATGGGCTATGGATGCCGGAGGCCGCCCGTGACGGGCTCCGGACGCCGGAGGCCGTCCGTCACCGCGTGACGGGCTGCGCATACCCGCGGCCGCCCGCGCCTGGCTGGGCTAGGCCCCGGGGCCGTCGGTGAGCGGCAGCACCAGCTGCGGCGGCTTCACCTCGTGCGCGTCGGCCCCCGGTGCCGTAACCACTGCCGTACCCACGGCAAAATACTCGATGATGTGGCTCTCCCAGCCGTGGCTGCCCTCCTGCAGGCGCACGCCCACGATCCCCTGCGCCTGCACCTGCGTCGCCTCGGCCTCCATGCGCTCCATGGCCAGCTCGCGCGCGTCGTAGAGGCCCTGCGTGAAGTTGGTCATCTCCACGTTCTGGCCCACCTGGCGCATCCACTGCCCCAGCCCCTGGTGCGCGATGTGGTACACGCAGTTGCCCATGACCAGCGCCAGCGGCCGGTAGCCGGTCTGCACCAGCGTCCAGAAGTCCTGCCCCGAGAGGTCGCTGGTGAAGGGCTTGCCGTGCGGCGGCTTCCAGCCCTCGCCCGCCACCGCGCGCACGGCCGTGCCGACGGCCATGAACTCGGCCAGGCCCGGCCCCCACTCGTAGCGGTTGACGTCCAGGCGCACGCCCACGATCCCGTCGGCGCCGAGGGCGTCCGCCTCCTCCTCCATGCGCGTCATGGCCAGCTCGCGCGCGTGGTAGGTCGCCTGCGTGAGCACGGTCAGCTCCTGGTTCTGGTTCCAGGAGCCACGCTGGTAGCCGATGTGGTAGATCGAGCTGCCCATGACGAGGCCGAGGGGCTCGAAGCCGCAGGCCCGCACGCAGAGGAACTCGTTGACGGTGAGGTCCGAGGTGAACATGCCCTTGCCGCCGGCGCGCCCTGTGCGCAGGCGCTCCAGCGCGTGGGCCGGGAGGTCGCTGGGCGGATTGCTGGCCATCGCGCGATCCCTTCCTTCACCGAACTGAGTGAGGTCGCTCCCATCGCTCGCCCAAGCGGGACCGTCCGCTTCGATCCGTTGTGATGCGGCGCGCCTACGCGCGCCGCAGCCAAATCGCGCTCACAGGCGCGGCCAGGCTCGCTAGGCCCGTATTGGCCACCGCCGTGCCGAGCGCCGTGCACTCGATGAGGTGGTCGGTGCGGTCCGGGTCCTGCTGCTCGATCTCCTCGCCCCGCATGTGCAGCTGCACCCCGACGATGCCGTCGCCGCCGACGTCGCGGGCGGCCGCGCGCATGCGGTCGGCAGCGGCGCGGCGGCAATCGCCCAGGGCCTCGGAGGTCTGGGCCAGCGGCACATTGGACCAGGTCATGGCGGCCTGCATGGCCTCGAAGCCCGTGATGTAGGCGACGCAGACGCCGACGACCGGCGCCACGGGGACGTGGCCCGCACGCAGCAGCTTGGCGGTCTCCGTGCCGGAGAGGGCGCTGCTGAAGGGCTGCGGCAGGGGCTTGCTGCCTGGCAGCGTGACCGCCGTGCCGACGGCCACGAACTCGGCGAGGCCCGTCGAGGGATCCCAGGCGGCGCGCCGGATGCGGATGCCCACTGCGCCATGCGCACCCAGGGCCTCGGTCTCCATGCGCAGGCGGTCCATGCAGCGCTCCCAGCCCTCGGTGGCGGCCAGGGAGAGCTGGCGGATCTCGCCGCCGCTCGGCCAGCCGCCGGCCCAGCCCATGCCGCCCATCATGCCGCCGCCGTAGCCGCCGCCCATGCCGCTGCCGTAGCCGTAGGCGCTGAGCGTGCCGGACCATGTGATGCGCATCACGGCGCTGCCCATGACGAGGCCGCGGGGCTGCCAGCCGTCGGCGAGGGTGATGGCGGCCTCGCCCACGGCGAGATCCGAGGTCCAGATGTCCTTTTTGCCCAGGCGCTCCAGGGCGTCGGGCGGCAGCTCGCCGCGCTCGAGGGCCTCCAGGGCCGCGCGGGCCTTGGCGGGGTCGGGCGGCGACCCCTGCGGCGCGCGCCGGAACCACGGCATTGCGGCTCACCTCCAGGTCCGGTCCTCCGCCGGCAGCACCGCGAGCGGGCGGCCCGCGCACGGCGCGCTCGTCACCGAGACGGCGGCGCCACTTGCGCAACCTCGCCGCGACTTGTCACCAGGGCGATCTCGATTCCGGCGAGGGCACACCGGGACGCCAATCGCGTCGCCAGCCGACTCGTTACTTCCGTGCACGGCACCACAGCCACCTGCCGACCATCCGTGGGGGTAGCCATGAGCAGGCCAACTGCCTCACACAAGCCCCTGTACAGGCGCGACACCTGACCTGCGTGGCGCGTGTTGATGATTCCGCCTTTGCATTCGGCCGATATGGTCTGGCCGCCAAGATCGGCGACGACGTCGCCCAGGCCCGGTGTCGGATGAATTACGATCGTGTGGCCCTCCACATCGCGATAGGTGCCGCCGTAGCTAGTCATGCCCTTGTTGGCGGTCATGGAGAATCCATGCTTTGCAAGCCAGGCGCGAAAGTCGAACTGCTTGCCGTGCTCGCCGTCGGGATGGATGGTGACGGTCCTAGCGAGCTCGCTGCGCAGGAGATGCATGGTGTAGGCCAGCATGACGGCGCCTTCGTAAAGGTGATGCTCGATGTCGGCCGGAGACATTCCCGCTCGGTTCGGTGGCGCGGCCTTCATCACGACGAGGTCGTCAAGACCCGTCCAGGCCTTCATGCGTCCACTTCGGGCGCAGGGGCGTGGGCGTGTCGCCGCCCGCACCGGTGGCGGCGCCCCGACTAGCGCCCTGTGGCGACATGGCCGTCAGGTGCTGGCCGTGGTGAGCGCGTTGCGCTCACTGCAGGAGCCGCTCGAGGGCCGCCCGGTCGTGCTCGCTGCGAGCGGCCTCCGCCACGAGCGCCCGCGAGAGGATGTCGATCCATGCGGCCAGGTCCATGGCGTCGGATTTGAGAACGATGCCGCGCACGGCGCGGCTGTGGCGCGTCTCGAGCTGCCCGGGGGCCGCCGCGCTGATGTGGAAGCGGTCCTCCCCCAGCTCGACATCCATGGCCGTCACAGGGTGGGTCTTGCGCAGCATGCCGCCGGCCCGGTGCACCTGCACGCGGCCCGGCAGGGCATCCTCCAGTTTGGCGGCGAGGACCTCCAGGAAGGTTGCGTTGTCCTGGGCGTCGGCGCGCAGCGCACCGGCCAGCAGGTCGAAGCTGAGTCCGTCAGGCAAGGGCAGCGTCCCCCCAACGACTACTGTAGCGCAGTGGGAGGCTACACTGGAGCCGTGGACCTGCCGGAGGGTGTGCGGCGGCTGTGGGGCCTGCTGGATCAGCGGGCGCCGACCTACCTTGTGGGCGGCTGCCTGCGCGATTCGCTCTTGGGCGTCGCCGCCAAGGACTTCGACCTGGCGACGGCCCTGCTGCCGGAGCAGGTGATGGAGGCGGCGGCCGGCCTGCACGTGGTGCCGACCGGCATCCGGTACGGGACCGTGACCGTCCACACGCCGACGCCAGTCGAGGTGACCACGCTGCGCGCCGACGGCCGGTACAGCGACCGGCGCCACCCCGACCAGGTCGCCTTTACGAGCCGCGTCGAGGACGACCTGGCGCGGCGCGACTTCACCGTCAACGCCATGGCCCTGGGGTACGACGGCAGCCTGGCGGACCCGTTCGGCGGGCAGAGGGATCTCAGGGCGCGCGTCATCCGCGCCGTCGGCGACCCGGCGGAGCGCTTCCTGGAGGATCCGCTGCGCATCTGGCGGGCGGTGCGCTTTCTGTCGCAGCTGGAGGACCGCACGGGGCGGGCCTGGCGCCTGGAGGCGGCGACGGCGGGGGCCATCACCCGGTACCGAGCCGAAACGTGCGAGGTGAGCGAGGAGCGCGTGCGCGACGAGCTGCTCAAGCTCCTGACGTGCGGCTCCCTCGCCGGGTTGGTGGCGGCGGTGGAGTCGCGCCTGCTGTTCATCGCCATCCCCGAGTTGGCGGCGCTGGCGGGCTTCCAGCAGCGCCACCCCCACCACGACAGCGACGTGCTGGTCCATACCCTGCGGGTGGTCGGCGAGGTCGAGGCCACGGCGACGCTGCGCCTGGCGGCCCTGCTGCACGATGTCGCGAAACCGGAGTGCGTCCTCTGGCTGGACGGGGTCACGCACTTCTACGGCCACGACCGCCTGGGGGCGAAGATGGCCGAGGGGATCCTGCGGCGGCTGCGGCTGCCGGGCGAGGTCGTGGACCGCGTGGTGGCGCTGGTCGCCCATCACATGTTCCCGTGGACCGAGGCCGGGCCCAAGGGCTACCGGCGGCTGCTGGGGGAGATGGGCGCCGAGGGGTTGCGCGAGCTCGTGGCGCTGCACGTCGCCGACGTGCGGGGCTCGCGGGCGGCGACGGCGCGGTGGGCGCTGCCGGCCGAGGTGGCGGCGATGGTGGAGGGGGTGCTGGCGGAGCCGGCGGAGGTCATGCGCCTCGCCGTGAACGGCCACGACGTGATGGCCGCCTTCGGGTTGGGGCCCGGGCCGGAGGTCGGCCGGCTGCTGGCGGAGGCGCAGGAGTGGGTGTGGGAGGATCCGGCCCGGAACGAGCGCGAGGCCATCCTGGAGCACCTGCGCCCGCTGCTGGCGGAGGGCGGGCGCCCGTGACCTCCCGCTGCCATCGTCTGTGAGATCCGGTGCAGCCGGCGAAGGCGCGGC
>JAJYVM010000233.1 GCA_021792015.1 Bacillota bacterium
CAGTTCGACCAAGCGCTGGCGCAGGCGGGCATCGCCGAGTTGCACGTCGGCGAACTCGCGCCAAGCCCAAGGTAGCTGCTGCGCCCGTGCTTCGGCCATCCTGGAGCAGCGCTTCGCGGCGGGCGGGCCCAGATCATGGGGGAAATACTTCCAATTGTCAGAGAATCGTTCGACAAATGCCCTGCTTCGACAAGGATATCGACTTGTGGGTAATGGTCAGGCTTGAGCTGGCTGCGCAGGACGGTGACGTCAGCCACGGTGTTCGGCCTCCCTCTGAACGCGGCCATAGGGCATCAGATCGGCTGTGACGGCCGCCTCCGGCCAGAGTGCAAGCTGGGTAGGGGGGCTCTCACGGCGCAGGGGCAGCGCCTCTGGCGGCTGGCCGGCGAGGATGCCGCGCAGGAACGCCAACGAGTAGGTGTGGTGCTCGCGCGCCGCCAGCATCGCGGATCGCATGGCCTCGGGCGGGTAGACGCGGCTGAGTTCGACCACCCCGCGCAGGATGGGCTCGGGGTGATCGCGGTAGATGACGCCCACCGCGTCGCAGAACCAGCCGCAATCGGGGAAGTGCTGCAGAAGTTGCACCTGCAGCATGGCGCGGGTGCGTGCGGCCCGCCGGCGTAGCCCCCGGTAGTGCTCGGGGTCGATGATGGTCATACCCTTGTGCGGGGCCAGGTTGTGACGGGCGACCACCTGCCCGGCCTGGTTTCTGATGATCAGGTGCCGGCCGGTCGCGGGCCGCAGCCAGACCCGGTGGCCGGCGTACGGCCACGGCGTGGAGTAGCGGCTGCCGTCATACGGCACCAAGCAGTCGTGATTGACCTTGTGGAAGCACTCGCCGCTGGAGATGAAGGGGGCCGAGGGCAAGGGCAGCAAGTGCTCGCGCTCGATCGCGAACAGATCAAGCGGCGTGCGCCCGGTCGTGCGATGGACCTGCTGCTCCCAGCGTGCCTCGAACTCGCCCAGGTCGGTGACCAGGGCATCGAAGCTGGCCCAGTCACGGCCGCGCAGGAAGTGGTTCTCCATGTAGAAGAACGGCTCCTCGACCTTACCCTTGGAACGAACCCTCAACTGCAGGTCATGATCCGGATCGAACACAACTTGTCCGCGTAACCCACCCGTTTCATCCCCTGCGTGGGCAGCAGTTCCAACTGGTCGGCGTCCACAAGGCCTGGGGCGAGGACCGTGCCTGGGTTGTGGGCGCAAGTGGCGTCATCTCAATCCCGGCGAGCTGGACGGATGTGGCGCCACCGGATCCGTTTGTGGGTCAGTCGCAGGGTCGGGCGTTCTTGCGGGTGGAGGATCTGCTCGCTCTGGCGCAGCTGGTGAGGGACCTGAGGTGTTAATGAGATTATGCCGAGAGTGTAACGGGGATTATGCCGGAGTGTGGGTTGGGCGGCTATCCGAACTGCATGCACATCGGCATGTGATGAGCGATCAACTCAGGGATTCCGGGAAGGTATGGCTTGACTCCGGAGATGTGAGCGGCATAATAGTATTATCAAGTCAGGGGGGAGGGTGGGCTGGCCTTGGCGGAGGCGGAGGACGAAAAGCTCCGTGCCCTGCGCGACGCACACGCCCTGTATGCCCACCCCGAGCGCGTCCAGGACGCCTTGTTCCGCAGCGGCGAGCTGTTCTTCGA
Source organism: Bacillota bacterium (assembly GCA_021792015.1). GTDB lineage: Bacteria > Bacillota > Sulfobacillia > RBS10-35 > JAJYVM01 > JAJYVM01. The sequence continues at coordinate 1,643 of JAJYVM010000233.1, forward strand.
CCCGCGCGACCTCGTGCAGGTCAAGTACGAGATGCTGCGGCGCGCCCGTCAAGACAAGCAGACGGTCACCGATGCCGCCGCCTCCTTCGGCTTCTCGCGGCCCGCCTTCTATCAGGCAGAGGCAGCCTTCCAAAGTCAGGGGCTGCCGGGACTGATCCGGCAGCGGCCCGGACCGCGGCGCCGCCACAAGCTCAATCCGGAGGTGGTGGCCTTCCTGCACGAGGTGCTGGCCACCGAGCCCGGGCTGTCCAGCCGGGAGCTGGCCGAGCGATTACGAGCACGCTTCGGCCTGTCCGTCCACCCGCGCAGCATCGAGCGCGCTCTGCAGCAGCGCGCAAAGGGGGGGCACCCTCTTTGACCGCCGAGCCCGCTCGGTTCAGTCAGCGCTACGAGGAGTTGCGCGCATCCGCCCTGGCGCACCGGCCCGACGGGCACGGGATAGCCCTGCTGCAGCACCGCGGCACGCCAGCGTGGATGGCGGCCTGGCAGGCGGTGCACAGCCCCGTCGACGAGGTGGCCGCCGCCGGCGATGGCCCACCGCCCGCCGCCACCGGCAGCGAGGTGGCGCTGGTGTTGACCAACATGGCGCTGGCCCTGGCAGGGAGGTGAAGGCGTGATCGCCGAGGCGGGATCCAAGGTGACATCGAGCCAGTTGCGACGCGAGGCCTATCTCTACGTGCGCCAGAGCACGCTGCGCCAGGTCTTCGAGAACCAGGAGAGCACCAAGCGTCAATACGCGCTGCGGGAACGGGCCATCGCCCTGGGCTGGCCGGCGGAGCGCATCGTGGTCATCGACAGCGACCTCGGTCATTCCGGCGCCTCCACGGCGGACCGGCCGGGCTTTCAGCGCTTGGTCGCCGACGTCGGCATGGGCCGGGTCGGGCTGGTCATGGGCCTGGAGGTAAGCCGGCTGGCGCGCAGCTCAGTCGATTGGGCGCGCCTGATCGAGATCTGCGCCATCGCCGAGACGCTGATCCTGGACGAAGACGGGATCTACGACCCCGGCAACTTTAACGACCGCCTGCTGCTCGGCCTCAAGGGGACGATGAGCGAGGCCGAATTGCACTTCCTACGGGCTCGCATGCGCGGCGGCCTGCTCAACAAGGCCCGGCGTGGGGAGCTGAAGACCCGGTTGCCGGTGGGCTTGGTCTACGCGCCCGACGGCCGGGTCATCCTCGACCCCGACCAGCAGGTCCGCGAAACCATCACCTTGTTCTTCACGACCTTCCGCCGCACCGGCTCGGCCATGGCCACCGTCCGCGCCTTCCGCGAGCAGGGAATCCTGCTTCCCTTCCGCATGCACGGCGGTCCCCACCATGGCGAGCTGCACTGGGTGCCGCTGGTGCACAGCCGCGCCCTGGAACTGCTGCACAACCCCCGCTACGCCGGCGCCTTCGTCTATGGCCAGCAGCGCTTCCACAAGACCGCCGACGGCCGCACTCAGGTCGAAATGCGAGCCCGTGAGGACTGGATCGCCTTCTTCCCGCAGGCCCATCCGGGATACATCTCCTGGCCCGAATACGAGGACAACCTCCGGCGCCTGCACGACAACGCCCAGGCCCAGGGAGCCGAACGCCGCAAAAGCCCGCCCCGGGAGGGCCCGGCGTTGTTGCAGGGCCTGGTGATCTGTGGCCGCTGCGGCGAGCGCATGACCGTACGCTACGAGCACCGGCGCGGCGTGCAGGTGCCCAACTACGTCTGCCAGCGTGAGGGGATCGAGCACGCCCACCGCATCTGCCAGTTCATCATCGGCACCCCGGTGGACGAGACTGTCGGCCAACTGCTGGTGCAGGCGGTGACGCCGCTGGCCCTGGAGGTGAGCCTGGGCGTCCAGCAGGAGCTGCAGGCCCGGGCCACCGAGCTCGACCGCCTCCGGCGCCAACAGGTCGAGCGCGCCCGTTACGCCGCCGAGATGGCCCAACGCCGGTATATGGCCGTCGACCCCAACAACCGCCTGGTGGCGGCCACGCTGGAGTCCGACTGGAACACCGCCCTGCGCGAACTGCAGCAAGCGCAAGAGGAGTATGAACGCCGCCGGCAAGCCGACCACATGGTGCTGTCCGAGCAGCAGAAGCAGGAGATCCTGGCCCTGGCAGCCGACATCCCCCGCCTCTGGCGTGATCCGGCCACCTCCGACCGCGATCGCAAGCGTCTGCTGCGCCTGGTGATCGAAGATGTGACGCTGCTGCGCGGCCAAGACGATCTGGCCGTGAACGTCCGTTTCCGGGGCGGCGCGATCCAAACGCTGGCGCTACCCCTGCCGCTGAACGCCTGGCAGCAGCGACAGACACCGGACAAGGTCGTTCAGGAGATCGACCGCATGCTCGATCGCCATCACGCCGGCGAGATCGCGGCCTTGCTCAACGCTATGGGCCTGCGTACCGGGGGCGGCCGCCCGTTCACGCTCCACAAGGTGGATTACCTCATCAAGGCCTACGGGCTGACGCCGCGCTATGAGCGACTGCGCCGCCTGGGTCTGCTCACGCCGCAGGAGTTGGCCGATCGACTGGGGGTGAAGATCTCGACCATCCATTTCTGGCACCGCCGTGGCCTGCTCAAGGCCCACAAACTCCGAGCCCGCGGGGACTGGCTTTTCGAGGTGCCGGGCCCCGAACTGCCTGCCAAGGGCAAACACAAGCGCATGGCGCACGGTGCCCCGCCGGCCACCGAACCTGTGGCCGAGGGCGATGCTTGGCCGGAGCCATCCCTGGCACCAGCCCGAAGCCCGTCGCCCATAGACCGCATGATCATATGATCAAGATCGTTCCAGGGAGGGGTGATTTCATGGCTCGACCCCGTGGGCACCGGACGCGCCAGGTTGCCGTCTACCTCTCCCCGGCTGAGGCCGCGGCCTGGGACCTCCTGCGCGACATCCAGCGCGGTGCCGGCGACATTGGCTGGTACCCTGTCGGGCGTGGAGCCTGGGTTGCAGAACGCGTCAGTCAGGAACTGGTCCGTATCGTCCAGGCAGGCGACGGCGTTTATACCCCACGCGCCGAGGCTGCCCTGGACTCGCTGGATGAGGAGGCGAATCGCCTGGGGCCCATGGACTGGAATCGCTCGCACGGCCGTATCCGCGCCCGGCCACGGTCATCAGCCAACGTATCTCCCGAGCGCCATGCTTGACGGCCCGGCCCTGCACCACGATGGGTCCGGAATCCCTGCTGCCATGGGATTCGACGAAGTTCAGTTCAACGCGAGAGATGAGGTGCAGTATGCAGCCCAATCCTTGGTCTGGCCCCGCCGCGGCGGGCAGGCGCGTGGCCCTATGCGGTAGTGACCGCACAGCTCCAAGAAGTGCTGGTTCCAGATCACCGGCGTCACAGACGGATTGGCCACCATCTCCCGGGCCCGATCCACCAGCAACGTCAGCGGCGCGCCGCCGAAGTGGCCCAGGGAGGACTCGATGGCCTCGAACACCGAGGCCTGGCTGTGATCCAGGCTAACGGTGAAGTGCCGCCGGCGGCTGAAGCCGAGGATCAGGTCGAAGATGTAGACCCTGGCGAGTTCGCCGCCCAAGCGCACGGTGTATGGCGACCAGTCGAACTGTCCCTGGTAGCCCGGCGGCGTCTCGAAGCGCTCCGTGGCTTTGGTGTGCTGAGCCGCGCGTTCCTGGCGCAGCTCGTGCAGGAATCGATACAGTGTCGCCGGCGAACCGGTATACGTGTAGCCAGACTCAGGCGCGGTCAACCGTTCATAGATGACGCTGCCGCGCAGCGGCTCCTCTCCGAACAGCCACTTCCCCAGCACGGGCCGCAGCTTGTCAAGCTCGCGGTTGGGTCGCGGTGCTCTGTGATAGCGTGGCTGCCCCTCATTGGCGATCGCCCTGCGCACGGTCTTGCGATCGACGCCCACCTCGCGCGCGATGGCCCGTACGCCTTTGCCCTGCGCCGCCAGCGTCCGGATCGTTGTCCACTGATCCAACAACAGCACCTCCGCTCTCCTCCCAAGCGTTTCCTCTCTTGGAAGGGGAGTATCCCCGGAGGTGGTCCCATTTTCACTGCGAAAGTGGTCCTATTTCCGATGAGAAACTACACCAGTCCATCACTTGCCGCAGCTTTCCCCGAGGGAGCGACCCCCACTCGATATATGGGGCGGCGGCGTCGAGGTTGATGATAACTTCGTCCCCACCCAGTTCCGCGTGAAAATGTGGCGGGGGATGGTCGGGCACGTTCATGCGGATGTCTACGCCATCCAGGTACTTCAGAGTTCCGGACGCCGGCAGCCGCCCCACCCCCACGTCGCAGCGGCTCGATGGTAGGGAATGGTTCGACACGGCTCGCCAGGTTCCTACGAAACATATCGGGCTGCCCATCGGAATTGTGGGGGCCACTTAGCGCCCCGCTCCGTCAGCTGTCGTACACACCGCCTACCTCGCGTAGCTCCGACTCTTCTCTGCGCCAAGCAGCCGCGCTACCGTAGCACGCCCAACCTTCAGCCTTCGCGCAGCCTCCCACTGGCTTATGCGGCCTTCCATCGGGTCCAGCCTGATCTTGCGCCACCGCGCTGCCGTCTGCCAGTCGGCCACTACCGAGGGACAGCCGATTCGCCGGCCCTGCGCCCTAGCTCGCGCCATACCCGCGGTCACCCGCTCCCGGATGATCTCGCGCTCAAACTCCGCGACCACGCCGAGTACCCCGACCAGCATGCGGCCGGCGGCGC
>JAJYVM010000234.1 GCA_021792015.1 Bacillota bacterium
CGAGGCCGAGGTCCGGGCCGCGGCCGAGGGTGGCGCCAGCATCGCCGCCATCGCGGGTGCGCTGCACCTCTCCGAGGGCGCGGTGCGCAACCACCTGAGCGCGGCGATCCAGAAGCTGGACGTGCGCAGCCGCGTGGAGGCCGCGCGCCTGGCGCGGGCGAAGGGCTGGCTCTAGCCACGGCGAATGACGTTCCCCCATGTGCGGGCGATACACCCTGGCGGACCCGGCGGCCGACCTCGCGGAGCGCTTCTCGTTCGATCTGGACGACCTCGAGCTCCCACCGCGGTACAACATCGCGCCCTCGCAGCCGGTGCTGGCCATCGGGCCTGAGCGGGGCGCACGGCTGCTCCGGTGGGGGCTGGTCACCGACGACCCCAGGCGCTCGCCGATCAACCTCCGCTGCGAGCCCTACATGAAGCGGCTGCCCCGCCTGCGGCGGTGCCTCATCCCCGCCGACGGCTTCTACGAGTGGAAGCAGGTCGCCGGCCGCAAGCTCCCCTACCGGTTCACCCTCCGCGACGGCGGGCCGTTCGCGTTCGCCGGCCTCTGCAACGACACGTCGTGCGCCATTCTCACCACCAGCCCCAACGAGCTGGTGGCCACCGTCCACGATCGCATGCCGGTGATCCTGCGCCCGGACCTTGAGGCCTTCTGGCTCGATCCCGCCGCACGGGACCTCTCCCCCGCGTTTGCGCCATATCCGAGTGAGGCCATGGCGGCCTGCGCCGTGTCGACCCGGGTCAACAGCCCGCGCAACGACGACGCCGCCTGCATCGCCCCCCTGGCATAGTTCGACACAGACGCAACCGGCGCCCGAACCCCGCCATCCGCGCTGCATTCCGACCACCGATGCGTCGAACGATCGGCGCCGCCCCAGGCAGGCGCGTGCGCTCGGGCGTCGAATCGTGCTGCCTTGGGATTTTTGACCTGGATCACGACAACAACGGGGGGGCCTCGCCGAGATGCCATCCTCATCCTATCGCGCGAGGTCCCGCCGTTGAGCCGGCAGGGCCGGGCCCTGGTCATCGGCGGCAGCGTCGCCGGCCTCCTGGCGGCACGCGTCGCAGCCGACCGCTTCGCCGAGGTGACCGTGTTCGAGCGCGACCGCCTGCCGGACCGTCCGGAGGCGCGCCGCGGCACGCCCCAGGCCGAGCACACCCACGCCCTGCTCGACCGCGGCAAGGCGATCCTCGAGGGGCTGTTCCCGGGCTTCTTCGCCGACATGGCCACCTACGGCGTGGCGCCCCTCGACACGGCGGCCGACGCCCGCTGGTACCACCGCGGCGCGTGGAAGATGCGCTTTCCCAGCGGCTACGCGGGCTACCCCATGAGCCGGCGGCTGCTGGAGTGGAAGGTGCGCCAGCGCGTGGCCGCCATCCCCGGCGTCCGCATCTCCGACGGCACACCCGTGGACAGCCTGCTGGCGACGGGCGGCCGGGTCGCCGGCATCCGGGCCGGCGGCGAGGACGTGCGCGCCGACCTCGTCATCGACGCCTCCGGGCGCGGCAGCCGCCTGCCAGACTGGCTCGGCGAGCTCGGCTACCCCGTGCCGCCCCTCACCAAGATCCGTGTCGACCTCGGCTACGCAACCCGGCTCTACCGCCGCCCGGCCGCCCCCCGCGACTGGGCGCTCGCCATCTGCAGCGGGGGCGCCCGCGCCGGATACATCGTGCCGATCGAGGGCGGCCTCTGGAGCGCGACCCTGGTCGGCTACTTCGGCGACCATCCCCCGGCCGACGACCCGGAGTTCCTGGCCTTCGCGGGCTCGCTGCCGGTGCCCGACATCCACATGGCCCTGGCGGAGGCCGAGCCCCTCGGCCCCGCCGCCCGCTACCGCTTCGCCGCCTACCGCTGGCACCGCTACGAGCGCCTGCCCGCCTTCCCGCCCGGGGTGGTGGCCATGGGCGATGCCGTCTGCAGCTTCAACCCCGCCTTCGGCCAGGGCATGACGACGGCCGCCGTGGAATCCGAGGTCCTCGCCGCCTGGCTGCGCGCGGGCGGCACCTCCACCGCCGCCTTCCAGCGGCGGGTTGCCGCAGTCGTCCGCGATGTCTGGCTGATGGCCACCTTCGAGGACTTCCGCTTCCCGGAGACCGAGGGCGCGCGCCCGCGCGGCTGGCCGGCCATGCAGTGGCTGATGGACCGCTTCGTCGCCGCCAGCAACACCGACCGCCTGGCCATGACCCGCTTCCTGCAGGTCATGCACATGCACCGCCGCCCCGTGCGGGCCCTGGCCGACCCCCGCGTCCTGGGCACGATGCTGCTACTCGGCGAGCATCGTCCGTAAAAGGCGCAGGAAGTCGGCCGCGGCCGGCGGCAGGTCGCCCGCCTGCCGGTACACGGCGTACGTGGCCGTCGTCGGCAGGGCGATCTCGGGCACGGGCACCTCCACCAGCCGCGACTCCGCCACCTCCACCCACACGGCCGAGGCCGGCAGGAACGAGCAGCCCAGGCCCTCCTCGATGAAGCGCTTGGCCACGTCGACCTGGGTGACCACGGCCGTGCGCAGGGGCAGGTCCAGCCGCCCCAGCAGCAGCAGCAGGTCGTCCCAGTAGATGGGGTGGTTGTGGGTGAGCAGGGTGTAGCGGCGGAGGATCTCGCGCCAGTCCGGCGGCGGGCTGTCGGCATCGCCGCCGTCGAAGGGCGCCACCAGGACCACCGGGTCGGCGTGCAGGGGCTCGGCCGCCAACCCCTCCTCCACGGGCACCATGCGACCGAGCCCCAGGTCGACCTCGCGCCGCGCGACCAGCCCCCCGACTTCCGTCGAGGCCACCACGCGCACCTCAACCTCCGCCGCCGGGTGCGCCGCGCTGAAGCGCCGCACCAGCCGCGGCAGCCGCGACCGCGCCAGCAGGGGCGATGCCGCCAGCCGCAGGCGGTCGCGGTAGCCGGCCCGCCAGCGCGTCATGTCCTCGCGGCCCCGGTCCAGGGCGGAAAGCGCCTCGCGCGCCACGGGCAGGTAGCGCTCGCCGGCGGGGCTGAGCGCGACCCCGCGCCGGCCGCGCACGAAGAGCGGGGTACCCACCTCCGCCTCCAGAGCCCGCATCTGCAGGGTCACCGTCGCCGGCGCCAGGTAGAGGCGCTCCGCCGCCCCGCGGAAGCTGCCGGCCCCAGCCGCCGCCACGAACGTCCGCAGCCACTGGGTATCCATCACCTGTGATCATAAATCATGAACACCGACTGCGTGAACGTTCAATGCTACCTCACGCTCACCAAGGCTACGCTGCTCACCAAGGAGGCGATCCGCCCTTGGAGCTCTTCCGCGAGACCTTCCCCTACACGGCCCCGCCGCTCTGGCGCGTGGAGGATACGGGGCCGGCGCCAGCGCCGGCCCCGGCACGACATCCCTTTCTGACCGACACCAGCTTCCGCGACGGCCAGCAGGCGGCCACGGCCCCCTACGCCCCCGGCCAGATCCTCCGTCTCTACGACCTGCTGCACCGGCTCGGCGGCCCCCGCGGCGTCGTCCGCCAGGCCGAGTTCTTCCTCTACGAGCCCCGCGACCGCGAGGCCGTCGAACTGTGCCTGGCACGCGGCTACACGGCCCCCGAGGTCACGGCCTGGATCCGCGCCGACCCTCGCGACCTGGCCCTGGTGAGGGCCGCGGGCCTGCGCGAGACGGGCATCCTCACGTCGAGCTCGGACTACCACATCTACTGGAAGCTCGGCTGGGACCGCACGGAGGCCATGCGGCGGTACCTGGAGGTCGCGGAGGCGGCGGTCACGGCCGGCATCCGCATCCGCTGCCACCTCGAGGACCTGACGCGCGCCGACGTCCCGGGCTTTGTCGTGCCGCTCGCCATGCGGCTCGCGGAATTGTCGGCTCAAAGCGGGGTGGAGATCCGCCTGCGGCTCTGCGACACGCTGGGGCTCGGGCTGCCGTTTCCGTCGGCGCCCCTGCCGCGGAGCGTCCCGCGGCTGGTGCGGGCGCTGATCGAGCAGGCCGGCTTCCCGGGCGAGCGGCTGGAGTGGCACGGCCACAACGACTTCGGGCTGGCGGTCGCCAACGCGATGGCGGCCTGGCTGCACGGCTGCGCCGCCGTCAACGGGACGTGGCTGGGCTTTGGCGAGCGGACGGGCAACGTGCCGATCGAGGCCATGGCCGTGGCGTACTGCGGGCTGACCGGGTCGGCCGACCTCGACCTGGCGGCGGCGACGGAGGCGGCACGGGTCTTCGAGCGCGACCTCGGGTACGCGGTGCCGCCGATGACGCCGTTCGTGGGCAGCCAGATGGCGCGGACGGCGGCCGGCATCCACGCCGACGGCATCCGCAAGAACGAGGAGGTCTACAGCATCTTCGACACCGGGGCGCTCCTCGGGCGGCCGCTCGAGGTGGCGGTGACGGACCGGGCGGGCGCGGCGGGCGTGGCCTTCTGGCTGGCGAGGCGCCTGGGGCGCGAGGTGGACAAGAAGGGACCGGAGGTGACGGCCCTGACGGAGTGGGTGCGCCAGGCCTTCGCGGGCGGGCGGCGGGAGCCGCTGTCGGATCAGGAGCTGGAGGCGGCGGCCGAGCAGGTGGGGATCACGGTCAGGGCCTGACCCCCACGTCAGAGGGCGCGGTTCAGGTGGAGATGGACGCGGGCGGCGCGTGGACCGGCCGCGTTCATCCAGGCGACCACCTCATCCGAACGGGCGGGGTGGTCGCCGCTGTCCTCGAGACGGGCCAGGAAGTCGTCGGCCGTCCCAGTGCGCATCCGGGGTGGTGGGCTCCAGGCGGAGACGGTACGCTGGTTGCATGGTGATCCCTGCCTGGGTGCGCGCCAACCACAACATGCGCTGGCTGCTGGCGGCGCGGGCCATGCGCAGCTTCAGCCAGGGCTTCCTCTCGGTGGTCGTTCCCCTCTACATCATCACCCTGGGGTTCAAGGGCCTGACCCTGGGCTCGATCCTGACCCTGGCCACGGTCGGCGGCAGCCTGATGTCGCTGGCCGTCGGCCTGACGGGCGACCGCTACGGGCGGCGGCCGGCCATGATCGGCGTGGCGGCGCTGGCGACGATGGGCATGGTCAGCTTCGTGTTCGTCCACAGCTACGCGCTGCTCGTGGTGGCCAGCGTGCTGAGCACCGTCGGGGCCGGCGGCGGCGTGGGCGGCGGCGGGGCCTGGGGCCCCTTCTACCCGGCGGAGCAGCCGCTTGTGGCCAACTCCTGCCCGCCAGAGAACCGCAACGGCGCCTTCGCGGCCATCTCGTTCGTGGGGGTGCTGGCGGGCGCCGCGGGCTCGGCGCTGGCCATCGTGCCCCAGGCCCTGCACAGCCACGGCTGGGCCTGGGTGTCGGCCTACCGCGTGATGTTCTGGGCCGCGGCCGTGATCGCGGTCGGCAACCTGCTGGCCTGCCTGCCCGTGCGGGAGGCGCGGCCGCAGGGCGTCACCTCCATCTGGCCGTCGGCGCACGCCTGGTCGGTGCTGCGCCGGCTGTCGCTGACGAACGCCCTCAACGGCTTCGGCTGGGGCTTCCTCGGCGCCCTTTTGACCTACTGGTTCTACGAGCGCTTCCATGTGGGGCCGGCCGCGCTCGGCGGGCTGTTCACGGCCGCCAACGTGCTGGCGGCCCTGCCATACCTCTTCGCGGCCGCCCTGGCCAAGCGCCTCGGTGCCGTGCGGGCCGTCACCAGCACCGGGATCACGGCTGCCGCGCTGCTGGTCGTGATGGGCCTGGCCCCGACGTTCGCCATCGCCGGCGCCGTGTTTCTGGTGCGCATCGCCATCAACGCCCTCAGCCTGCCGATCCGCCAGTCGTACGTGATGGGCATCACTGAGGACAAGCACCGATCGGCGGTTGCGGCCATCGGCGGCCTGCCGAGCCAGGTGACCGCCTCGCTCAGCCCCAGCATCGGCACCTACCTGATGCAGACCTGGACCATGGAGGCGCCGCTCTGGCTGGCGGCGGCCTTCCAGTTCCTCAACTGGGCCGTGTATTGGGGCGTGTTCCGGCGCGAGGCGCCGCCCGAGGAGCGGCGGGCGCCGGCGGCGGAGGCAGCCGAGGGCCCGGGCGCCAGGGCGGCCGGCGACGCGGGCCAGTAACCGGTCACAGCCATTCGAGCATCGCGGCAAGCCCCATGCCGACCAGCGGCCATCCCACGCCCCGCCCCCGCCCCGTGCAGGTTCCCCAGCGGCATGGCCCGTCCCGCCGCGCGCGTGCGACGACCACCGCGTCGAGGCTGGCGAACTGGGGCAGGGCCCACGCCGGCCTCACCGGCGCGCGAGCCGCAGCCAGGGGACCAGCACCTCCTCGGGGGAGCCGCCGCCGTGGAGGTATCGGGGCGAGCCGTGGCCGGCGGCCGGGTTCTCCACGAAGCCGTG
>JAJYVM010000235.1 GCA_021792015.1 Bacillota bacterium
CGACTACGGCCGGCTGGCGACCGGACTGGGGGTGCGGCGATCCGACCTGACCTCCGCAGACCTCGCCGAGATGGGGTTTCTGCCGGGCGGTGTGGGACCGGTCGCGCCTCAGCCCGGCCCGCGCGCGGTTCTTGACGCCGCGGTCCTCGACCTGCCCGTCGTTTACTGCGGCGCCGGGCGGCCGGACCGCACCCTCGAGATCGCGCCCGCGGATCTGGTTGCCGCGGCGGGTGCCGTGGTGCTCGCGTTCGCCCGCTGAGGCGCCGCTTGGGGCCTAGCCGGCCGCCATGCGCTTCCAAACGCCGGGATAGTCGAGCACCAGGCCGTAGTCGTCCACGGGCAGATCGGCCCGAAAGGTGCTGCTCTCGTAGCGGTAGACCCGATCGGCAAGGCGCGTATAGCGTTGCGAGACCGGGCGAGGCATCAGGGAGGGGAACTCCACATAGGCGACCGCGATGTCGACCGCCTGGTAGGGTGCCAACCCCAGCCGGCGGATGGGGAGCGTGTTCGTGGCCGGGGTGAGCGCGAAGTCCACGTCCGTGCAGCCGTCCAGGGCCGTGAGCCTGGCGCCGCCCCCGAGCCGCCAGTGGCCGGCGCCGTCGCCCTCCAGCGCGAGCCCCGCGCCCCCGTCGAGGCGGCGGAGCTCGACCGCGCGCGCGGTCCAGCTGGCATCGCACCGGATCCGGTACGCCAGCCGCTGCGGACTTTCGCGCTGCGCGATGATCAGCCCGTCCAGCATCACGCCGCTGCCGTCGGCGCGGACCCGCAGGTGCTCGAGCCCGACCCACCGGAGCGCGGACCAGAAGACGTCTCGCTCGTCCACAGGCTGATCATACCAAGGCCCGCGTGTGGGAGGGCCGTCGCGATACAGGGCTGCCAGCGCATCGTCGTCATCGGCACCACCGGCTCGGGCAAGTCCACCGTCGCCGGCCGGCTGGCGCGCCAGCTGGGGTGCCCGCACGTGGAGCTGGACGCCCTGCACTGGGAGCCGGGCTGGGTGCAGGCGCCCACGGACGTCTTCCGCACCCGGGTGGCGGCGGCCCTCGCCGGCGAGCGCTGGGTCGTGGACGGCAACTACCACAGGGCGCGCGACCTGATCTGGCCGCGGGCCGACACGCTCATCTGGCTCGACCTGCCGCTTGCCACCGTCATGGTTTCGCTCTGGCGGCGCACCTGGCGGCGGGTCCTGCGCGCCGAGCCCCTTTGGAACGGCAACCGCGAGCGACTCGCCACTCAGTTCTTCAGGCGGGACTCGATCTTCCTCTGGGCGCTCACCACCCACCGCCGCCACCGCCGCGAGTGGGCGGCCGCGCTCAGCGCACCCGAATACCGGCACCTGCGCGTCGTCCGGCTGCGCAGCCGGCGCGAGCTGGCTGCCGTGCTCGGCAGGACCTGGCCGCCGGCTGGGTGAGGCGGCTGCAGCGCCGAGTCGGTCGATCACCCACGCCACTTCATGCCGTGCCACCCGCGGGGGGCTCGGTTGTCGGTTCCACTGCCCGCGGCCCGGGGGGCGGGATCAGGCCTCGCGCAGGCTGCGCTGCGCCGCGTGCACCGCCAGACCCAATGTGAGAAATGCCAGCGCGAGGATGGCCGCCAGGCCCCTCAGCAGCGGTCCGGTCTCAAAGCCGTGGGCGAGCAGGGCGCGCATGGCGTCGAACACGTAGGTTGTCGGATTGACCTCCGCGGCGATGCGCAGCCACCCCGCCCGGATCAGCGCCAGCGGCACGAAGGTGTCGCTGAGAAAGAGCAGGGGGAAAAAGACAAACGTCGCGGCTTGCGCGGTGCGGCCGGACTGCGAGCGAAGGGCGATGGCCACGGCGTAGCCGGCAAAGCCGAGACCCCATCCCGCCGCCAGCAGCACCACCGCGACGGCCGCGAGGGGTCCGCCGGGCAGTTTCAGGCCGAGCCACAGGGCCACCAGCAGGATCAGGATCGTCTGCGCGACCAGTTGGATCATCCCGGACACCATCGGCGCCATGACCAGGGCGGTGCGCGAGACCGGCGTCAGGCGCAGCTTGGTGAAGTAGCGCGACTCCAGGTCCCGCACCAGCGCCTGGCCGGCCGCCCCCGCCCCACCCACCGACCCGCTCACCAGGGCGACCGGGAGGATGAAAGCCAGGTAGGGGACGCCGGCGAAGGCGTGCAGCTGGCCGATGGCGCCGAGCCCGGCATCATACACGAACAGGAAAAACAGACTGATGACCACGTTGGGTAGGACCGCCCACGGCTCGCGGACGGCGACCTTCAGCGACCTCGCCGTCAGCAGCCAGAGCTCCTGGACGAACTGCAACACCCGCATCAACTCCCGCTGCCGGCCAGTCTGTCGGGACCAGGAGCCCCCGTCAGCTCAAGGAACACATCGTCGAGGCTGGGAGGAGCGACCCGCAGGCCGGAGAGTCGGATCCCCGCTTCGCGGGCCGCGGCCAGCAGATCCTCGGCTGCCGCCGCCCCATCCGCCACGGCCAGACGAACAACCTGCCGGTCCCACATCGCCTCCGGCTGCCTCTGGCGGGCGATCGCCAGCAGTCGGTCCGCCAGGCGCGGATCTTGCGGCTCAAGTTCGATGAGATCACGCCGCATGCGGCGCTTGAGCCCGGACGGCGAGTCCTCGGCCACCAGCACGCCCGCCTGCAGGATGGCGACGCGGTCGCAGAGGGAGTCCGCCTCCTCCAGGTATTGCGTGGTGAGAAAGATCGTGGTCGCCGACTCACGGCGCACCCTGCGCACGAGATCCCACAGGGACCGGCGGCTCAGGGGATCCAGACCGGTCGTCGGCTCGTCGAGGAACAGCACACGCGGCGCGTGCACCAACCCCAGGGCCAGGTCCAGACGCCGGCGCATGCCCCCCGAATAGCCGGCGATCCGCCGCCGGGCAAAGTCCTGCAGGCTCAGCAACTCGACCAGCTCGTGGACCCGCCGGCGCGCGGCCGTGCGCGAGGCGCCGAAGAGGCGCGCCTGGAGTTCCAGCGCCTCCCAGCCCGTCAGCAGGGGGTCGACGCCGGTCTCCTGCAGCACCACGCCGATGATGCGCCGCACCGCCCGCTGGGCCGCCAGGACGTCCTCGCCGAAGATCTGGGCCGACCCCGCGCTTGGGAGCAACAGGGTGGTCAGGATCTGAAGGGCCGTGCTCTTGCCCGCGCCGTTGGGGCCCAACAGGCCGTATATTTCGCCTGGCCGCACCGCAAAGTCGACGCCGCGCAGCGCCTCCGGGTCGCTGGCGTAACGTTTGCGGAGTCCAGCCGCCATGACCGCGAACCCTTCGGAGGTATCCAGATGCGCCACCCCTCCCGCCTGAGCCGGCACGCTGGTGGGCCGCAACCTACCCGCAGAGCGTCAGGGCATCCGGTTGAGCTTGTCGCGGCGGCGGCAGAACCCGCCGGAGCGGGCAGCGGCTCCTCGGCACCGGCAGGTGACAGCCGACCGTCGAGCACTTATTATATTGTCTGGTAAGACAAGTTTCAGTCAAGCGGAGGGGTCTCATGGATCACAGCGAGGGTCCGGCGGCCCGGGCGATGGCACGGATGGCAGCTCTGGTGACCGGCGGGCGGGCGCGCTACCTCACGCTGGCCGTCTGGGTGGGGCTGGCGGTCGTCCTGAGCCTGCTGCTGCCTGCCGCCAGCGCCATGGAGGCGCCCAATCCCCCCAACCTCCCGGCCTCGGCCCGGTCGGTCGTGGCCGCGGCACTGCAGCAGCAAGCCTTCGGCGGGAGCGACCAGATGCCAGGGATCCTGGTCTTCTACGCCAGGGATGGGTTGAGCGGGGGCGAGCTTGGCGCGATCGCCCGCTATCTGCGGACCACCGCCAGCCAGCCCCTTCCCGGCGAGGTCGGCAGGCCAGCCTTTGCGGGTCTGGCCGCGCCCGCGCTGGCGGCCCTGCGCGGGGCTCACGGCACCACGCTGGCGGTGCCCATGCTCTTTGCCTCGACCAGTGACCCGGCACGGCTCGCCGCGCTGATGGAGGCCCTGGCACGCGGCCTCACCGCCTCCTTCGGAACGAACCTGCTGCATCTGCCCGAAGGGCAGGCGGCGCTCATTGCGCGATTCACCGGACCGGCGGGCATCGCCGCCGACACCTCGGGCCTGTTCAGCCACGCCGACGTGACGCTGCTCGCCGGCACGACCCTGCTGATCCTGCTCCTGTTGGTGCTGATCTACCGCTCGCCGATCCTGCCGCTGATCCCGCTGCTCGGGGTGGGCGCCGCCTACCTGGTCACCAGCGCGCTGCTGGGGGCCCTGGCCAAGGCGCACGGCATCGTGATCGACGCCGAAACGGTGTCGATCATGACGGTCCTCATGTTCGGGGCCGGCACCGACTACACGCTGCTGGTGATCGCGCGCTACCGGGAGCAGCTGGGCCGCCACGCCGACCACCGCGCAGCGCTGCGGGCGGCGCTGGCGGGCAGTGCCGGCGCGGTCGCCATGAGCGCCTGCACGGTGATGTTGGCCCTGCTGGTCCTGCTGCTGTCCAGGTATGGCGTGGAGCGGCGCTTCGCCGTGCCCTTCGCCCTGGGCGTGGGCATGACGGCGCTGGCCGCGTTAACCCTGGTGCCGGCGATCCTGGCGATCGTGGGGCGCGTCGCCTTCTATCCGCGCATTCCGCGGCCCGGGGTGGCGGAGGCTGTCAGATCCGCTGCTCTGGTGCCCCTGATCACGGCTCGGCCCTGGCTGGTGCTCGCGGGCGCGACCGCGCTGCTGCTGGGGCTCGCCGCGTTCGCCCCGGGCATCCGCACCACGTACAACCTCCTCTCCGCCCTGCCGCCCACTTCTCAGGCGGTGCAGGGCTACGATCTGCTCGCGCAGGCGGAGGGCCCGGGCGCCCTGAGTCCGGTGACAGTCCTGGTGCAGGGGCCCGGGGCCGCCCGCGACCTGCGCGCGGCGCTGCTGCGGGCTCCCGACGTGAAGGCGGTGGCCGCGCCGCTTCATGCCTCCCTGCGGGGCGGTCCCGTTGCCGCCTACGCCGTCACGCTGCGTGAGGATCCCCTCTCCGACGCGGCCATGGGCGCCCTTGCCGGCCTGGAGGGCGCCGCCCGCCGTGGCCTGGCCGGCAGTGCGGCGACGGCCGTCTACCTCGGCGGCCCCACCGCGCAAAACGCGGACTCGGCGGCGCTGGTGGCCCGTGACACGCGGGTCGTTGTCCCCGTGGTGCTGGCTGTGATCGCCGTGCTTCTGCTGCTCTATCTGCGGTCCGTCGTCGCCGCCGCCTATCTGATCGCCACCGTGGTGCTCTCCTTTGCGGCCTCGCTCGGACTCGGCTGGATCGTGCTGCACGACCTGCTTGGCATCCGCAGCCTGGCTGGGGGACTGGTCCTCTATGTCTTCGTCTTCCTGGTCGCGCTGGGCGAGGACTATAACATATTCATGGTCTCCCGGATCTGGCAGGAACGGATGCGGCACCCCATGCCCGAGGCGGTCGCCCGTGGCGTGGGCGCGACCGCGTCGGTGATCACGGCGGCCGGCCTGATCCTCGCGGGGACCTTCCTGGTGTTGACCGGCCTTCCGCTGCAGATCCTGCTCGACTTCGGCGTCGTGGCCGCACTCGGCGTGCTGCTGGATACGTTCGTCGTGCGCTCGGCGCTGGTTCCCGCGATCACGATCCTGCTGGACGACCGTGCGCTGTGGCCGCTGCGGCCTGCGGCTGCCACGGGCCTGACGGCCCGCACGGTCGTCGCCGGGGAGGCGAGCCTGCCTGGCGCGGGCCAAGCGAGCACCGGGCCGTCCGCGACACGCTGATCAGGACGTCCCGACGGAGGCGGCCATCGTGGCAGCCGCCGCGACGCTCTTCATGGACCATGGCTACCGCGCCACGACCATGGAGGCGGTTGCGGCCGCCGCCGGCCTGAGCAAGCCGGCCGTCTACTACCACTTCCGGGACAAGGGATCGCTGTTCGTCGCCGCGGCGCGCCTGGTCTTCGCACGGGCCACGGCGGCGACAGAGTCGATCCTGGCCCAGCCGCGACCCCTCCGCGACCGCCTGCAGGCGATCGCGGCAACCGTGTTCTCGCTCCCCCAGCCGTTCACGGTGTTCGACGCCATGATGCACGAGGCGCGGACCGAGCTCACGGCAGCGCAGGCAGGCGCGATCCGGCAGGCGGAGGACGCCCTCGCCCAGCTGGTCGAGCGCGTCCTGCTGCAGGCGGCCGAGCATGGCGAGATCCGCAGTGAAGACCCCGTGCTGGTGGCGCATGGCTTTTTGGCCCTGCTGCGGGTCGGTCAGGCCCGCGACGAGAAGGGTCGGCGACGCTTTCCCGACACCGAGCGCACGGCGGCGCGGGTGGTGGGCACCCTCTGGGACGGCAT
>JAJYVM010000236.1 GCA_021792015.1 Bacillota bacterium
GCGGGTGGTGGGCACCCTCTGGGACGGCATCGATCCGGGCGGCGGCCAGCAGGGACAATGCCCGCCACCGGACGGCGGCCGGCGGCGTGCCGCCGGAGCGACCTGAGGCCCATGCCGGCCTGCGGCGGAGGGTTCACCCAGGCCCTGGCCAGGGGCCCGGCCGACCAAGGGCGGGCCCTGCCGGGCGGGGTCCGCTGCCCCTGTCTCCGCCTGCGCAACCCCGCGGCCCTCGTGCGCCGCGGTCTGCGCGCTCGCCGGCGCCCCGTGGCTGACGGCGGTCCGGCGCCGCCGGTCCGCATGCGCGGGTGGGCGGGCCACCGGCCGCGCGCCCCCCGCCCGCCACGGGACGGTGGGTTGGCCCAGCGGAGGCCGATGCACGTTCGGGTCGGAAGCATCCGGGCGCACGGTGGGCGCGGACCGGCCGGGAACGGGCGACCGGTTGCGGCGGACGATTCACCCGGTGTACTCCACGATGTGAAGCCCGGCATTGAAGTCGGTGATGTAGGCCAGGCCCCGGCCGTCGACGAACACGTCGGCCGTGTGCGTGGAGGGCTTCTGGCCCTGCCGCCTTCCCACCATCCGGTCCGGCAGGGGCGGCACGAAATACCCCAACTCCTGCGGACGGAATGGGTTGCCGATGTCGAAGACCCGCAGGCCCGCGTTCTGATACGTGGCGAAGATGGTCTGCGAGCTCCGGAAGCTGCCCTGGCGGTTCTCGTGCAGGTTGTGGGGGCCGAAGTGGCCGGGCAGGGCACAGTAGTCCTGATCGCTCGGCGTCGGGAAGGTGGCGATGCTGACCGGGTTGGTCTTCTCGCGGATGTCGAAGACCCAGGTGTACTTGATCTGATCGGCGCAGTGATCAGCCACGGCCTCGTCGGCCACGACCAGCAGGTCCCGGTCGACCAGCGGCAGGCAGGAGTGGGTGCCCCCGCCGAAGGGCGGGGACCAGTTGCGGTGGGCCAGCAGCCGGGGCCGCGCCGGCTCGGCCACGTCAACGATCGTGATCCCGCCGTCACGCCAGGCACCGTAGGCGATCCCGTCGGCGACAAGGGCGTGATGCAGGGCCACGCGGCCGGAGGTCCAGCCGGGTTGCTCGCCGCCGGCGTGCCACATGCCGTCGATCCACCACCGCCCGGCCTCGACGGGAGCCGTCGGATCCGACATGTCGATGATCAGCAGAATGTGATCGGTGTATCCGTCGAGCAGCGCCGAGGCATACGCGTAGCGGCCCCCGTCGTACCAGATGCGGTGCAGGCCGCAGCCCTCCACCTCGAGATAGCCGATCTGCCTGGGCTCGGCCGGCCGCGACAGGTCGTAGACGCGCATCCCGGCGGCGAAGTCGCGCCCGCGCAGGCCAAAGAGCGAACTGTGCACCCCGGCGATGGAACCGCCATAGTACTGGCGCTCCTCGATCCCGGCCCCCTGGGCGTAGAAGTCGACCGAGTCCACGACCAGCAGCAGGTCCTCATGGGTCTGAAGGTGGATGTGCCATGAGTTGGGGTGGCCGGGCAGCAGGGTGAGCGCGCGCGGCTGGCGCGGGTCGCCGACGTCGAGGACGCAGACGCCCTCCTTCTTGCCGATGTAGGCATGGCCGCGGTGCACCATGACCTGGGTGCCGCCCGGCATGCCGCCCTGGTCCGAGTAGCCGACGTGGCGAAAGTTCTTGGCGCGGGCGCCGGGGGGCAGATCGCCGCTCATCGGGGGCGCCTCGCCGCTCGGCGCGTCCCCAGGCCGGATGCGCAGACTCCGCGGACCTGCGACAGGGTGGGCCGCCGCCCGGTCCGGGCCATCGCCGTCATCTCCTTTGCCCTTCGAGGGATCCCGGGCTTGTGGCGCCGTGTCGGAGCGGAGCCACGGCGCGGCTGCCGTGGATGCGTCGAGTCGCCGCGGTCCGGAATCGGCCGGGTTGTCCGGCTACAAAGTGCCAGAGCGAGGCCCTGCTGTCAACGCGGTGCCGGGCCTCCCAGCGCAGTAGGACAGGGGCTGCAGCAGCGGCACCGAACACAGCGCAAGGGCCCAGCGTGCAACGCGGGCCGGTGCGGCCGGCGCCCTGCCGGGCGCCCCGGCCGGCGGAGGCGCCCGGTGGTGGTCACCGCGGCGCCGGCTGGCTTGGCACACGCCCCATGCAGGAGCCGGCCCCCGGCTGGCTGAAGCGACCGTCGGAGGCTGACACCACGGATCTTGTCATGGCGGCCGTGCGCACGTACGCGGGCCAAGCCGGTCGGCTCTGGGCGGTGGCGGCCGTGCTCAGCGCGCCGTCCGCGCTGCTCGGGCTCTGGATCGGAGCCGCATACGGCGGCACGGCCGCAGTGCCGCCCGCCGGATACCTGGCCGCCATTGCGGCCGTCGGGCTGCTCACGGCGGCGCTGAACGTGGTGGCGCTCGGGTCCGTCACCCGGATGGCGGATACGCCCGGCCTCCGGGTGGGCCAGGCGCTGGCCGCGGGGCTCGCCTGCTTCTGGCGCCTTGCCGGCGTCGGACTGCTCACGGCGCTCCTGGTCGCTGTCGGCCTGATATGCCTGGTGATCCCCGGCATCTACCTGGCGGTGGCCCTCTCGCTGGTGACGCCGGCCGTCGTCCTCGGCGGCGCGGGCGTCCGGGCCGCGATGCGCACCAGCTACCGCCTGGCCGCGCGCGGTACCTTCTGGCGGGCCGCCGAGACCCTGCTGCTGGCCGCGATCGCGACCACCGTGGTGGCCTGGGCCCTGGGCGTGGCGCCCGCGTTCGCCAGCGTCCTGCAGGTGATGCGCGGTCCGGGCGGCGCGGTGCCGCCGAGCCTGGGGCAGCAACTCCTGGCGTACATCGGCAAGGTCCTGACGCTGCCGTTCGGGACGATCGTGGCCGTCGTGCTGTACCGGGACCTGGAGGCGCGCAAGGGGGCCGGGTGACGGGCATCCGCCACGGGCGGGCGGACCTGTCGGCGGGCCTTGGTGACGAGGGCGTTCATGACGCCGTCGCCGGGAACGCGCTGGATCAGGACACCCCCGACCGCGTGGCGGCCATGCCGAACTGCACGCGGGCACTCCGGCCCGGCGGCCGACCCAGCTTCCCCCTTGGCCCACCCCTGCATCGAGGCGTTCGCGGCGGCTTGGGGGCCAAGGCGCACGTGACCGTGTCGGAGTACCTGCGGGAATCCAGCGGCCGCACGTCGCGGGCGGACCGCCCCTGTTTCCCGCCTTCGGCCCACCTCAACCTCGCCATCGATGCCGGCTGCACGCTCCGGCGCGTGCGGGAGCCCACCCTGCTCGATCCGGCCGACCGTACCGCCCACGTGCCCCAGTTCATCGTGGTCCTGGCGGTGCGGGGCTGAGCAGCCGCGCCGGGATGGGGGTCTCCCCCGCCGCGTCCACGCGATACGCCTGGGCGCCCGGCCGCGAGGTCACCACCTCGCGCAGCTCGGTGCCGACGTAGAGCAGGCCGACCCCGTCGTCGGCGGCGATCCCGGGCGGCAGTTCCCCGGCCGCCACCAGGCGGCGGTAGGTGGGGCGGCGCTGCGGCTCGCCGTCGTAGTGGGGACAGTGGCTGCCGGGGACAAACCCCAGCCCGTCGGGCAGCGCCGCCAGGTCGCCGCCGTAGGAGTCCGTCACGCCGCCCTCAAACCAGCAGAGTGAGCCGGCGCTGAGCCCGCAGAGGAGCACGCCCGCCTCCCAGGCGCGGCGCATCGCGCGGTCGACCCCGTGCGCCCGCCAGATCGCCAGCAGGTTGACGGTGTTGCCCCCGCTGACGTAGACGAGGTCCTGGGCCAGCAGCGTGGCCTCGATGTCGGACCCGTCGCGCTGGAAGAGCGGCAGGTGGGTGGCGATGGCCCGCGGGTAGCGGAAGGCGCGGTAGAAGCGGTTGATGTACGCGTCGTTGTCGGCGCTGGCGGTGGCGACAAAGCAGACCTTCGGATGCGGCGATCCGGTCAGCCCCAGCAGGTAGTCGTCCAGGGCCGTGGTGCTCTCCATCGAGAACCCGCCGCCGCCCATGGCCACGATCCGCGGCTCCGCCACCTTGCGCACCCCCATATGCGAGCGGGCGCCGCATGGCGGCGCCCGCGGACCCCAAGCGCGGGAATGGGCCGCGAAAGCGGCCCCGGATTATTCGACCGGGTGGTCCGGGCTGAGGTGCTTGGCGAGGAAGCGCCAGATCTCGCGGCGGATCTCGCGCGAGCGGACCGTGTCGATGCGGTCGAACTGGTGCCCGCCGGGCTCGGCCTGGTAGATGCGGTACTCGAAGCTCTTGCCCTCCGCCTTCAGGGCCTGGATCAGATGCTCGACCTCCAGCACGTTCACGTCCTCGTCGGTCGTGTTCGTGTGGATGAGCAGCGGCGTCTTCAGCTTGTGCGCGTTCCAGGCCGGCGAGCGCCGGCGGTACTCGTTCACGTTGTCGGCGGCGCTCTTGCCGATGTGCGACTCGGCCGAGAAGATCGCCTGGTACTCGGGCGACTTGTAGCCCATGCGCGCGACGAGGTCGCTGGACGGCACGCCGGCGAAGGCGCACGCGTAGAGCTCGGGGTGGTCGAAGATGTTCATCAGCGTGTGCATGCCGCCATGGCTCCAGCCGATGATGCCGACGCGCTTGGCATCGAGGAAGTCGTGGGTGTCAAGCATCCACTTCGCCGCGGTGTAGGTGTCCTCGTTCTCCAGACCGCCGTAGTCGATGGCGTCGAAGTAGCCGCGGCCGTAGCCGGTGCTGCCGCGGTAGTCGGGCGAGACGATGGTGTAGCCCTGCTCGAGCAGCTCGCGCAGCTTGTTGGCGCCGCCGGAGTCGTGGTTGGCGTGCACGCCGCCGTGCACGTAGACGATCAGCGGCTGCGGGCGCGAGCGGTCGAGGTTCCTGGGCACCATGGTGTAGGCCCAGAACAGGAACGGGTTGCCGGCGCCCTGGCCCGTCGGGTTCTTCTGGTAGCGTGGGGGCGGGCCGGCCAGCTTGACCTTGCCGATATCGGCGATGTCGCCGAGCTTTTGGTACCAGAGCACGTCGTCGATCGCCTTCAGGAGCGTGTCGTTCATGTGGCGTTGGTAGTCCAGGGCCCGCTCGAGGTTGGCCAACCGCTGCAGCAACTGCTGTTCGTCCATGGGGGCTGCCTTCGCGGCGGCGGGCCAAAGACCTGCCGGGGGGAGGGCATGCTGCCGCGGCGGAGGGATGGCGACGGCCGGGGTCTGGGGCGCCATCGACGCCGCGTGCGGCGCGGCGGGGCACAGGCGCGGAGCCTCGGGACCGACCCCTTGGGCTTCGGCCAGCCGGTGCGGATCCAGGACCCAGCGCTCTGGCCGACGCTGCGCGGTCAGTGGAACAGTCGCTGGTTTCCCCACGCGACCGTTGACGTCAGCGTGCAGACATCCCTCGTCATGCCGGGGCTGACGGCCTTGCCGCTTCAGGGGGCGCCTGGCGGCTGACCGAGCCGCACCAGTCGGTTGTGGTATTACCACGCGACGACCCACCGCTCGGCCATACTCGGCATGGGTGGTGGTCCGAGTGGCCCGTGTGACATCGAAGGGCCAGGTGACGGTGCCAAAGCGGATTCGAGATGCGCTCGGCATCCGCCCGGGCACGGAGGTCGAGTTCGAGCTGCTCGACGGCCAGGCCAGCCTGCGCCGCCGCCCCGCTGACGAGGCGCTGCAGCGCTGGCGCGGTCACCTGAAGAAGGGCGCGGACACGGGCACCGACGCGCTGCTGGAGGACCTGCGCGGCAGGTGACGACTGCCATCGACAGCGGCGTCCTGTTCGACGTCCTGCTGGATGACCGTGGCCATGCCGCGAGCTCCCAGGCTGCGCTGCGCCTTGCGTTGGCCACCGGCCCGGCGGTGATCTGCTGTGTCGTCTACGCCGAGCTGGCGGCCGCCTTCACGCAGGCGGATGAGGTCGACGCATTCCGCAGGGATGTCGGCGTGAAGCTCGATCCCGGGCGCGGTGCGGATGCCCTGAGGCTTGCCGCCACCGCCTGGAGGCGTTAGGCCCAGAGCCGGGGCCGCTCCCTGACGTGCCCCGCGTGCGGGACATCGGTGGATGTCACCTGCCCCAGCTGCGGCCGGCCGTTGACGCCGCGCCAGCATGTGCTCGCCGACTTTCTGATCGCGGGTCACGCCCAGGCGCGCCAGGCCCGGCTGCTCAGCCGGGATCGCGGCTTCTTCCGCAGCTACTTCCCAGATCTGGCCGTCGAGGTGCCGATCGATACCCCGGAACCCTGCGGCGCCCGCCGCCGCTTAGAGCCCCAGCCAGGTGTGCACGAGGAAGGTCACCTGGCCGTAGGCCAGTGTCCAGCGGAAGAGCACGGTCGAGGCGAAGGAGGCCCCAAGGGCCA
>JAJYVM010000237.1 GCA_021792015.1 Bacillota bacterium
GGCATCTCGGCCTGGTCCTGGATGCCGCAACGCCCTCAGCAGATGCTGCGCGCGGCGGCGCGCGCCGGGCATCGCTGCTTTTACGTGGAACCCGGCAGCGGCTCCGCCATGCGCGAGGTCGAGCCGAACGTGATGGTCGTGGGCGATCTGGCCGAAGCCCAGCGCGAAGCCGCTGCGTACGTGCTCTACTTCACCGATCCCACGACCCAGGTTGGCCGGCTGCGGGCGGGGCCCGTGATCTTCGACGCCGTCGATGACTTTCCAGGATGGGAAGCCGCTCTCGCGGAAGCCAGCCGGGCCGCGGACCACGTCGTCTGCACCAGTGCGGGGGTGCAGGCCCGCCTCGCCGAGGCCGGCATCGCGGCCACGCTCATTCCGAACGCGTGCGACTACGCGCACTGGTCCGCCGCGCCCGACGGGCCGCCCCCGGTCGAGGTCGATGTGCTCCCGCGGCCGCTGGCCGTGTTCATCGGAGCCGTGGCCCAGTGGGTGGACATCGCTCTGGTGGCGGCTTGCGCGGAGGCGGCTCCCGGCGCAGCCTTCGCCCTGGTCGGGCCACACCTCACCACCGACTACCACGCGGCCAAATGCCCGCCCAACGTGTGGGCGTTCGGGTTCCGCCCGTACGCGGCGATCCCGGCCTTCGCGCACGCGGCCGACGTGCTGCTCCTGCCGTTCCGGGAGGACGTGCGCGAGGCGCAGGCCGCAAACCCCGTCAAGCTCTGGGAATACCTCGCCACGGGCCGTCCGGTGGTATCGACGCGCATCCCAGAGGTGCTGCCGCTTCACCCCCTCGTGCGGGCGGCCTCGGGCCAGGCCTTCGTGGGCGCGGTGGTGAAGGCGCTGGACCAGGATGACGGCCTCGAGGACGCGCGCCGCAGCGTGGCCGCCGCCAATACCTGGGACGAGCGCTGGCGCCAGGTGGAGGTCTGCCTTGGCTAGGCACATCCGCGTCGTCGCCATCGCCCGCGACCAGGCGTGGGCCCTGCCCAGCCATCTGCAGGCCCTGGCCGATCAGCACCTGGCGGATGACGTCGTCGTGGACTTCCACCTCATCCATTACGGCTGCGCGGATCCGACGCCGGCGATCCTGCACCGGTTCGCCGCCCGGGCACCGGTCCGGATCATCGACGGCGGGGCGGCGGCCGACGGCCCGCTGGCGGAGATGGCCCAGCGCTGCCATCTCCTCAACGCGGCCATGGAGGAGGCGGTCGGCGACGGCTGCGACCACGTCCTCTACATCCACCCGGCGGTGCGGCTGCCGGCCGACGGGCTGCGGGCCCTGCTGGAAACTGGCCGGCCGATCGTGGGCGGGCTCGCGTGCACCGACCGCTTGTATGACCTGCCGGAGGCCTTTCGCGAGCACAACGTCTTCATGCTGGGGGCAAGCGGGCACTTCGAGCCGGTCATCGGGGGCGTGGACGGCCTTCAGGCGTGCGACGCGGTGACCCACGTCTACCTGCTGGACCGAGACGCCCTCCGGGCGGGCGTGGGGCATGCGCCGCACCCTTCGGGCGAGGACTTCGGCCTGGCCCGCAGCGCCGCGGCCCGCGAGATTCCGCGCTTCGCGCTTGGGAGCGTGCGCTGCGCCTATGCGCCCGGGCCCGAGGCCCATTACTTCACCGCGGACCTGCTGGCGCAGGTCCTCTGCCCGAGGGGCACCATCCGGCTGCAGGCCCGGGGCAACGAGTACGTCGTCACGCTGAGCGCCCGCGCCGTCGCCAACACCCTGGCCTCCACGCTGGCGGACAACCTGCCGAAGTCGATCCCCGGCGCGGGCAATGCGGTCCCGGCGACGTTTCATCTCAACTGGAACGACAGGATCGCCCAGGTGGTGCTGCGAGCGCCACCCGCCTGATCGCCGCCCAGGAACCGCGCCTTCCGGCGGTCGCCAGCGCGACCGCCGGCACGACCAGCCCTAGTTGGCCAACGCGTGGCGCAGGTCGGCGAGGATGTCCGTCAGGTCCTCGCAGCCGACCGACAGGCGGATCAGCCCGTCGCCGATGCCGCGCCGCGCGCGCTCCTCGGGCGCGACCAACCGGTGGGACGTCGTGGCGGCATGGGACACGGTCGTCGTCACGCCCCCGAGCGAAGGCTCGAACCGGATCAGCTTCAGGCCGCGCAGGAACCGATCCGCCCCTTCGGCGCCCCCGCTGACCGTGAAGGCCAGCATGGGGCCGAAGCCCCCCCGCAGGATCCGCTGGGCCAGGGCGTGGTCGGGGTGGTGCGGCAGGCCGGGGTAGTCCACAGACTCCACCCGCGGCTCCTTCAGCAGGGCCTCGGCGATGGCCTGGGCCTGCGCGCTCTGGTACCGCATGCGCAGAGCCAGGGTCTTCATCCCGCGCAGGCAAAGCCAGGCTTCGAACGGCGCCAGGGTCGTGCCGAGCAGGACGGAAAGCTCGCGGGCCGGCTCGATCAGCGCGCGCCGCCCGCAGACCACGCCTGCCGTCACGTCGTTGTGGCCGCCGTAGAATTTCGTGGCGCTCTGCATGACCAGGTCGGCGCCGAGCTCGGCGGGCCGGCAGTGGTAGGGCGTGGCGAACGTGGCGTCGACCAGCAGGCGGGCGCGGCGGCCGTGGGCGAGGTCGGCAAGGGCCGCCACGTCGTTCACCCGCATCTTGGGGTTCGTGATCAGCTCCGTGACGATCAGGCGGGTGTCGGGAGTCATCGCCGCCGCCACCGCGTCGGGGTCGGCCGAGGCGACGATGCTGGCGGTGAAACCGATGGACTCCGCCTGGGCGAGCAGGGCATGGGTGCCTCCGTAGAGGTCGCCGCACCCGATCACGTGGCCGCCGCCGCGGGCCACGGCCAGCATGCCGATCACCAGGGCCGCCATCCCCGAGCCGGTCGCCACGGCGTCCTCGCAACCTTCGAGATCGGCAGCCGCCCGCTCGAGGTCGTGCACGCTCGGGTTGCCGTTGCGCGAGTACAGGTAGCCCTCGCCACGCTCGTAGTAGCCTGCGATCGCGTCGAGATTGGGAAAGGTGAAGACCGCCGTCTGGTAGATGGGCGCGGCGGCCGGATGGGCGGCGGGGTCGGCGCCGTCGCCGGCGTGCAGAAGACGCGTGATGGGCTCCATAGGGGTGCTCCCTTCGTGTATGAGACGGCCGGGTACCGGCCACCCTAGCCAGCGATGGGGCTCGCAGGGAAACAGAGGGACGGTTCGCCACGGCGACGGCTCGACCCTCCGCCTGCGCCGCCTCTCGGCAACCTCTTGCCGAGACATCGCTGCGGGACACGTTGCAAGTTGTAAGGAGGAATCGGGCATGGAATCCGCCAGGTCCGCCATGAGCGGCGGCATGCAGGCCGCCGCGGAGTTCGCGCCGCCGCTTGCCCCCGCGCCTGGATCGAGCCAGCATCCGGGCGAGCTCTTGGCTCAGGCGCCCTCCTCACGCCGCGGCCCGAGCCACGCCGGGGTGGGCGATCCGGCGACCGAGTTCCTGTCCCAGGGCCCGGACGGCCAGCGCGAAATCCTGGTGCGGCTGCTGCGCGCCGGAGAGAGCGACTCGACCATCGGCACCCGGTTCCGGCTCAGCCAGTGGCAGGTGCGCAACCTCCGCTACCGGCTCGGCATTCGCAAGGATCGCGGCGGGAACGTGCACATCGCCCCACGCGGCGCCCGCGGCCACGGCGCCGAGGCCACCCCCACGGTCGCCCTGCAGCTTGCCGGCATGTTCGAGGCGGCCGACCTCGCGCGGCGACTGCTGGCCCTCGGGGCCATGTTCGAGGCTGCGCCCGGCACGTACCGGGTCCAGGTGCAGATCGAGCAGCCAGGGGCGTGAACCCGGGACGGAACCATTGAAGGCAGGGGCTCCGCGCCCGATACCGGTGGCGGGGAGTTGAGGGGACGCAGCCCCTGCTGACGGCGTGCATCATTGCCCGCGACGAGGCGGCCATGCTGTCCGGCTGCCTGGACAGCTTGGCTGGCCTTGTCGACGAGGTGGTGCTCGTCGATACGGGATCGGCCGACGCCACCCCGCAGATCGCCGCGGCACGGGGCGCCCGTGTCCTACACCTGCCGTGGGGCGACGATTTTGCCGCGGCCCGCAACCATGCCCTCGACCAGGCGCACGGACGCTGGGTCCTGTCGGTCGACGCCGACGAGCGCGCGGTCGGCCCGGGCGGCAGCGCCTGCCCCGCGCAGGCGCTGCGCAACCTGCTGGCGGGCGAGCCGGCGTGGGACGTGTTCAGCCTGCGCGTGGACTCCGGCCCCGAACCTTCCGAGCGGCCATGGGGGGAGGGCTGGCGCCCGTGCCTCTTTCGCGCCGATCCGCGGCGACGGTGGGTGGGCGTCATCCATGAGTGCCTGGCCGGCCCCCCGGACGACCGGCGGGCCCGGATTGCCGAGCTGAGCCTCCGGCACCTGGGCGCGCGCTCCGATCCTCCGACTGCGCAGCGCAAGCACGCGCGGAACATCGGCATCCTGCGGAGGGCATTGGGCAAGGCGCCGGGTGCTTCCGAACTGCACTGGTACCTCGGCCTGGAGCTCGATGCGGCTGGCGCGCACGAGGAAGCCCGCAGGGAGCTGGATGCCGCATGGGCCCCCGTGGCCAACGACCCCGCCGCCTGGTCGCCTCAGTGGAGCCACCTCGCCGCCGCACTGGTCCTCGCCTCGCTGCGAGTCGGCATGGCGGAGCATGGTCTGCGCGTGAGCCGGGAGGTGCTGGGCCGCCATCCTCAGTCCCCCGAGTTCTGGTGGCTGCTGGCGGCCTGCCTCAGGGCCAGGGCCATGCCCGGCGCCGCCCAGGTTGCGGCGCGGGCAGGCCTTGGGGTCGCCGAGCCGGACCCGGCCATCTCCTACCGGCGCGCCGACATCCGTGATCTGCTCATCCGCCAGCTGGCTGACACGCCGGTTCCCACCCCCTGAAGCTCCCTGCGGTTCACGACTCAGCGCGTTCGCCGCACGGCACCCGTTGCGTGACGGACTTCCCAGGGCCGGGGACTGTGCCCCCCGACCCTGGCGCTACGCGGAAAGGGATTCCGCCAGCGCCGTCAGCGTGCTGACGCCAAACCCGGTCGCACCGAAGGCGCAGGGCGGGGTATCGCGGTCGACCCAGGCCACGCCCGCGATGTCCAGGTGCGCCCAGGCGTGCCCCGGCGCCACGAACTCGCCGATGATCATGCCGCCCGTGATGGTCCCGGCCCCACGGCCGCCGCTGTTCTTGATGTCCGCCACGTCGCTCCTGTACAGCTGGCGGTATTCCGGCCAGGAGGGGAGCTCCCATACCCGCTCCCCCGCCCTGGCCGCCGCTTGCCGGACCGCAGCCAGTAGGTCGGCGTCGTTGCCGAGCAGGCCGGCCGCCTCCTTGCCGAGCGCCACCGAGACCGCGCCCGTCAGCGTGGCCACGTCCACGATCCAGTGCGCGCCCTGCGCGCAGGCGTAGGCGACGGCGTCCCCCAGCACCAGCCGCCCCTCGGCGTCCGTGCTGATGATCTCGATGGACTTGCCCGCCAGGCCGCGCAGGACGTCGCCCGGGCGGAAGGCGCCACCGCCGGGCATGTTCTCCGCCGCCGCGCAGATCCCCAGCACGTCGCAGCCGCCCGGCTTCAGGGCGGCGATGGCCTGCATGGCGCCGATGACGGCGCAGGCGCCGGATTTGTCCATCTTCATGGCGACCATGCCCTCGCCCGTCTTGAGCGAGAGCCCGCCGCTGTCGAAGGTGATGCCCTTGCCGACCAGGGCCAGCAGCGGCGCCCCCGCCCGCCCGCAGCGGTAGCGCAGCACGATGAGCCGCGGTCCGGTCCGGCTGCCCTGGCCCACGCCCAGGAGCAGGCCCATCCCCGCGCGCGCCATCTCGTCCGGCCCCAGCACGGTGCACTCCAGGCCCGCCGTGCGGGCCATGCCGGCTGCGGCCTCGGCCAGCGCCGCCGGCGGCATGTCCGCCCCGGGCGTGTTGGCAAGGCTGCGCGCAAAGCTCGTGGCCTCGCCAAGTACCCGACCCCGGCCCACCGCCGCCTCGTCCGCGCCCTCCACGTACAACCGCGCCAGGGCGTCCGCCTCCGCGGCGGACTTGTACCGCCCGAAGCGGTAGAGGCCGGCCAAAGCCCCTTCCACCACAGCATCGGCAGGCCCGAAGTCGCGGGCGTCGACCGCCACGCCCGTCGCACCCGCGGCCCGCGCCGCCCGCACCCCCGCGGCCGCCGCGATCCGCGTGCCACGGCGGTCCATGTCCCCGCGGCGCCCGACGCCGACCAGGACCAGGCACTTCGGCCCGGGCTCCGCCAGATACACCGTCGTGATCCGCCCGAGCGTCGTCTCCCGCGGCGCCCGTCCCGCCGCCTC
>JAJYVM010000238.1 GCA_021792015.1 Bacillota bacterium
CGTGCCGCCGCGCCGCAGGATCGCCATGCCGGCCGCCAAGCCGACGCGCGCGTTGCTGCTGCCGATGATCGTGACGATGGATGACCGCCTGCCTTCCGTTACTCTGGCTGCCGCCTGTTGCTTCGACAGCCGGCTGGCGGAATCATGCGGATGCTCGCGCGGTCGGCAGGGCACGGGCCAGGCGGCAAGGGAGCCATCGCGGGCGGGTCCGGCCGGCCACCTGGCCCGGCCCGCGGGCAGGGCCAGGTGGCCGGCCGCGGCTGCAGCGGGCGGCGGGGGAGCCCGCCGCCCGCTGAGTCACCGGGCCCGTATCACCCCGCCGGCCGCGCCAGGGCCGCGCCCCGCGCCAGGGCCCGCAGGCAGGCATCGCGGTCCCGCAGCGGCAGCCGCTGACCGCGAACCGTCTGCCAGGCCTCGTGCCCGCGCCCCGCGACCAGCACCAGGTCACCGGGCCCAGCCAGGTCGATGGCCTCGGCGATGGCCTCCTCGCGGTCCAGGAGCACCCGCACGTCCGCCCCCCCGGGCCGCCTGCGGGCGCCCTCCGCCGCCAACTCGGCGATGGCGGCCGGATCCTCGTCGTAGGGGTCGTCGGTTGTGACGATGCAGGCATCGGCGTGGGCGGCGACCACGGCGCCCATGCGCAGCCGCTTCTCGGTGTCCCCGTCCCCGCCCTTGCACCCGAACACGACCAGCAGCCGGCGGGGGCAGGCGGCGCGCGCCGCCCGCAGGGTGCAGGCCAGGCCGTCGGGGTTGTGCGCGAAGTCGACGATCACCTGGAACGGCTGGCCGACATCGACGCGCTCGAAACGCCCCGGCAGCGGCTCCATGGCCGCGATGCCCTCGGCAACCTCCGCCATGCCGACGCCGTTGGCGAGGGCGGCGGCCGCCGCCGCCAGGGCATTCGCCGCGTTGTGGCGGCCCGGCAGGGGCAGGCGCACGCGCTCGGCGCCCCATGGGCCGGTGATGAGGAGCTCGTGCTCGCCCCGCAGCTCGCCGCGCACGTCGGCGTCCGGCGCGAACCCGAACGAGACGGCCCGGCGGCTTGGCGGCAGGGTCCGCAGCAGCAGCCGCCCCGCCGGCTGGTCGCAGCAGAGCACGGCCAGCTCCGGCTCGGCCTTGCCTCCGCCGCGCGCCCGGAACAGCCGCCGCTTGGCCGCGAAGTACGACATGGCGTCGCCGTGGTAGTCGAGGTGGTCGCGGGTGAAGTTTGTGAAGATCGCCGTGTCGACCAGCAGGCCCTCGAGCCGGTGCTGGTCCAGGGCGTGGGACGAGGCCTCCAGCGCCACGCCCGCCAACCCCGCCGTCAGCGCGTCGGCCAGCAGCGCGTACAGGTCGGCGCTCACCGGCGTCGTCAGGTCGGCCGGCCGCTGCACCCCACCGATGCGCGCGCCGATGGTGCCGACCACGCCGATGGGCCGCCCTGCCCGAGCGAAGATCGAGTCCAGCATGTACGTCGTCGTGGTCTTGCCGTTGGTGCCCGTCACCGCCAGGATCAGCTGGCGCGCGTCCGGCCGGCCGTAGAGCCGCCGCGCCATCAGGGCCGCCGCGGCCCGCACGCTGGGAACCACGACCTGCGGCACGTCGCCGCAGCCGGGCACAGGCCGCTCGACGATCAGGGCGACGGCGCCCGCCGCCACGGCCGTCTCCGCAAACGCATGGCCGTCGTGGCGCAGCCCCGGCACGCACGCGAACACGGTCCCCGGCCCGACCCGGCTCGTATGTTCCGCGACGCCCGTCACCACCGCGTCGCACCCGCCGCCCAAGCGCCCGTCCCCCCACGATCCTCCGCCCGCGCCGCCGCTCAGCCAGCCCCCCGCAGGGCGGTCGCCAGGCGCAGCCCCGCCCTTGCCCCGCTCGGCCGGGATGCTGCCGCGCCGGCCCGCCTCGCCCCGCGCCCCGCCGGCCGCCAGCCCTTTCCCCGGCAGCCCGCCGTCCGCCTGGCCCTCCGCCCGCACCCCGCCCGCCGACGTCCCCTGTCCCGCCAGCCCGCCCGCCCACAGCCGGTATTCCGGCAGATCACCCAGCAGCCGGCCCAGGGGCTCGCCCTTGACGACCCGCAGCGACATCGCCCGACCTCCCCACGGGCGCCATCCTAGGGGCGCCCGGGGGCTCCTGTGCGTGTCCGGCGGCAGGTGCGGCCCGCCCCGTGCCGAAGCAGGGGGCCCATGGCACAGCGGGCTGGCTGGCGGGTCGCGGTGGCGGGACTGCTGGTGGCGATCGGCGTGGCTGCGGCGCCGGTGGTCTCGCTGCCCATCGGACCCTCGCGCGTCTTTCCCCTGCAGGCCACGATCGACGTCCTGGCCGGCGTGATCCTGGGACCCTGGCCCGCGGTCGGTGTGGCCGTCGTGATCAGCACGCTGCGCGTGGGCCTCGGCACCGGCACCGTCTTCGCGTTCCCCGGCAGCGTCTTCGGGGCGCTGCTGGCCGGCTACCTCTACCAGGCCACCCGGCGGGACATCATGGCCAGCGTGGGCGAGTTCATCGGCACCGGCGCCATCGGGGCCCTGGTCTCCTTCCCCATCGCCCGCTACCTGCTCGGCCGCTCCACGGCCGCCTTCTTCTTCGTCGTGCCCTTCGCCCTGGCGAGCGGCACCGGCGCCGTCCTCGGCTACCTCGTCCTGAAGGCCCTGCGCGGCGGCAGGGTCCTCCGATGAGGCCAGGCGACGTCCTGGCCGCCGTCCGGGCCCAGCGGCCCCTGGTGCACCAGATCGTCGGCCCCGTGACCGTCCACCTCGCGGCAGGCGCGGCCGCGGCCGTGGGCGCCCGCCCGGTGATGGCGGACGACCCGGACGACGCCGAGGCGATGGCTGCGCAGGCGGACGGGCTGGTGTGCAACCTCGGCATGCCGCGGCCCTACCGGCTGGAGGCGATGCGCCGGGCGTGCGCCGTGCTGGCGGACCGGGGACCGCGCATTCTGGACCCGGTCGGTGCGGGCGGCAGCGCCGCCCGCTCCAACATGGCCTCGCAGCTCCTGTCCTGGCGTTGCTTCACGATCGTCCGCGCCAACGCGGCCGAGACCGGCGCCCTGTCCGGGGCCGGCGGGTCCGTGCG
The DNA here is from genome assembly GCA_021792015.1 of Bacillota bacterium. GTDB lineage: Bacteria > Bacillota > Sulfobacillia > RBS10-35 > JAJYVM01 > JAJYVM01. The sequence goes on from JAJYVM010000238.1 coordinate 3,052, forward strand.
CGGCGTGGACGCGACCGCCGCGCCCGACGACGTCGATGCCGCCTGCCGCACCCTGGCGGGGCACGCGGGGCTGGTCGCCGCCGCGACCGGGGCCGTCGACCGGATCGCCGCGCCCGATGGCCGCCTGGCACGCGTGGATAACGGCCACCCGCTGGCGGGGCGGGTGGTGGGGGCGGGCTGCATGGCCTCCGCCGTGGTGGGCGCCTTCGCGGCGGTCTGGCCGGAGCCGTGGGAGGCGGCCACGTGCGCGCTCGCCGTCTACGGGCTGGCGTGCGAGCGGGCGGCGGCCGCGGCGGGGGGGCCGGGCAGCTTCCTGCCCCTGCTCTGGGACGCGCTGGCGGCCCTGACCCCGGATGAGGCCGAGGCGGGGGCGCGCATCGAGGTGGTGCAGTGATGGAGACGATGGCAGTCCACGCGTTCGACGGCTTTCCCGATGTGCGGTCCGGGGATTCCATCCCCGACCTGGTCGTGACGTGCCTGCGCGACCACGGCTTCTTACCGGTGGACGGCGACGTGCTGGTCATCGCCCACAAGGTCGTCAGCAAGGCCGAGGGCGCGATGCGCAACCTGGCCACGGTGCGGCCGGGGGAGGAGGCGCGTGCCCTGGCGGAGGAGACGGACAAGGACCCGCGCCTCTGCCAGGTGATCCTGGAGCAGAGCCGACGGATCGTGCGCCACCGGCGCGGGCTGATCATCGCCGAGCAGCGGCTCGGGTTCGTCTGCGCCAACGCCGGGATCGACCACAGCAACGCCGGCGGCGGCGACTGGGTGGTGACCCTGCCCGATGACCCCGACCGCAGCGCGCGGGCCGTGCGGGACGCCGTGCATGCGGCGTTCGGGGCGAGCGTGGGGGTCATCATCAACGACAGCCACGGGCGGGCCTGGCGCGAGGGCGCCATCGGCTGCTGCATCGGCTGCGCCGGCATTGCGCCGATCCACTCGCACATCGGCCAGGTCGACCGCCACGGCTACGTGCTGCGGACGTCCACGGAGGCGGTGGCCGACGAGCTGGCCTCGGCCGCGACGCTGCTGCAGGGGCAGAGCGCGGAGGGCCGGCCGCTGGCCCTGATCCGCGGCGCCCCGGTTGAGCCGGGGGAAGCGGGGGCGGGCGCCATCGTGCGGCCGGCGGAGAAGGACCTGTTCCGCTAGGGGCCTGTGGCAGTGGTCGCGCTCAAAGCCTTGGCACTACTACTGGCGGTATGCCTGTGCCGTTTTGACCACTGCGGCTTGTGCGCGAAGTTTACATAATCGTCCAGCGACACGGGCTCCTAGGGCGCGCACGGCCGTGCGGTACGTCAAGAATGCACACGGCCACGGCGCGGTCGGGTCGCCATCGGTGGCGAGATTCGTGGCGCCAGTGATCGAGACGGCCCGGCTGCGCAAGCGCTTCCGCACCCGGCGCGGCGCCGTGCAGGCCGCACAGGACGTGGGCATGGAGGTCGCCCCGGGTGAGATTGTGGGCTTTCTCGGGCCCAACGGCGCTGGCAAGACCACGACCCTGCGCACGAGTGCGACGCTGCTGCCCATCGACGGCGGCACGGCCGTGGCGGCGGGACACGACATGCAGCGCGCGAGCCGGCGCGCGTGCGGGCCCGCATCGGCCCGGCCTGCGACCCCATACGCCAATGGGCGGTTCGCCACGCCCCCAATTTCGGCGCGTGAGTTTGCGACTTCACGCGACTTGATATACCCTGCCGGGTATAGCCGCAAATCGGGGGTCGGCCATGGACTTGCATCTCAGCGACGACGTGATCCACGATCTGATGCTCCGCCTGCGGCGCATCGAGGGCCAGGTGCGGGGCGTGCAGCGCATGCTGGAGGAGGGCCGCGACTGCGGCGAGGTCGTCCATCAGGTGACGGCCGCGCGTGTGGCCCTGGCCAAGGTTGCGATGACCATCGTCAGCGAGAACCTGCAGGAGTGCCTGGCCGGGGCGGGCGGCGAGCGCGACGAGGCGCTGCGGCGAGCCAAGCGCGCGATCCTGGATCTCGTGTGACCCGACCGGTTGCCATCCGGATACCCTACCGGGTATAGTGTCGCCGTCGAACGGAGGTGAGCGTGTGCCGCTTTATGAGTATCGCTGTGGGCGCTGCGGCCACGAGTTCGAGGACTGGAAGAGCATCAGCCAGCGCGACGAGGCCGAGTGCCCGAAGTGCAAGAGCGAGAAGGTCGAGCGCCTGGTCCGCTCCTTCGGCCTGATCGGCGGCGGCCGCTCGGGCTCGTCGAGCTGCGCGCCGACGCGCTCCGGCTTCAGCTGAGGGGCGTGATGACCCTCCGGGCCGGTCGGCCCGGCGCAATGCGGAGCCCCAGCCCGAAAGACGCAGGATAAGCCCATACGGGCACGGCCGCCGAGGGCGTGGCCTGGCCGGCGAGCACGGGTTCCTGGACGAGTGCCCGGAGCGGAGGAGTGGACGCAGTTGTTGGATTGGCTTCACACGCGCGCGCCGAGCGGGGCGGACATCTCGCCCGAGGCGCTCGCGCAGGTGCTGGGGGGGCCCAACCCGCCTCTTTTGATCGATGTGCGCTCGCCCATGGAGTTCGCGGCGGGCCATATCCACGGCGCGCGCCTGGTGCCGCTGCCTGAGCTCGGGCGGCGCCTCGCGGACCTGCCGAAGGATCGCCCGCTGGTCTGCGTCTGCCGGAGCGGTCACCGAAGCGGAGCGGCCGTCCGCCAGTTGCATGCCCTGGGATATTCCGTGCAGAACATGGCCGGGGGCATGCTGCGCTGGCGCGGCCCTGTCGCCTCCGGCGCGGAGGGGAGCCGGCGATGAGCACTGCGGAGGGATCGGCCCTGAAGTTGACCCACACCGTGCGCACGGCCAAGGCCGTGGACCAAGCGGCGCGCGACGTCGAGGCCTCGCTCGCCAAGCGCAAGTTCAGTGTGCTCTGGGCGCTGGATGTGAACCGGACGCTGGCGGACAAGGGCCTTGAGCTGCGCGGCGGCCAGTTCCGCATCCTGGAGGTCTGCAGCGCGCCGCGGGCCAAGGAGGCGCTGGAGACGAACCCGCTCGTCGCCAACCTTCTGCCCTGCAAGGTGACCGTGCACGAGCGCGAGGGCGGCACCGAGATCGGGCTGCCCCTTCCCACGGCGCTGATCGGCCTGCTTGGGGATCCCCGGCTGCGGACGCTGGCCGAGGAGGTCGAGCGCGCCATGCTCGAGGCCATCGAGGAGGCAGCCGCCAGCTAGGCGCGGCCGGG
>JAJYVM010000239.1 GCA_021792015.1 Bacillota bacterium
CAGGGCCCGGACGTCCGGCCCGCGGCTGCCCAGGTGCATCACGGGCCCGCCGGGCGCCAGGCCGAGGCGCGCCAGGGTGGCGGGATCGGGGCTGCCGGTGGGCGGCAGACCGGCCGCCCGCTGCATAGCCTGCAGGGCGGACGTGGTGGAGGCCCCATAGTAGCCGGTCCAGGGGAGGTTCTGGCCCCAGTCGTCAAGGGCCGCCTGGAGGACGACAATGGCGCCGGTCTGATGGCCCGGCAGAAGGGGCAGGGAAGCGGCCTGGACGAGGCCAGGCAGGGCGAGCGAGGTGACCGTGATCAACGACAGCACACCGGCCAACCGGCGGCGCAAGGCCGCAACACGAGGACCGGCGGGCTTCGGCATCCATGCCGCAGCTCGCAAGAGGCGGTTCCTCCCTTTCGTCCGCCTGCGGGGTGGCGAGGGCCCTAGTGGCCCGGGCTTCGGGCTGGGGCGGAGGGTTCGCCCCGCCGCTTCCGCGGCTTCGCCCCGCGCGCATCCTTGGCGCGTCCCCGCTCCTGGCCGCCACGACAACACCCGGGTTGTCGAAAGCCGCCAGAATTCGGCGTTTTTTGAGTTGGCAACCGGTTCGATCCACCAGGTCGCCAACCCTTTTAGGTTCCTATTACAGTTTTGTTTCGTCGATTTGGCGGCAGGGTTTAGCGCCTGGTGGTATCGTGTCGCCGTGGAGCGCGACACGCCGGCACTTTTCGACCAGATCGCGGCCGGTTACGACACGACGAACTGGCTGATGACAGGCGGGCTCTGGGGGGTCTGGCGGGCGGCCTTCGCGCGCCATGCCCCGATCGCCCGCGGCAGTCGTGTGCTCGATGTCGGCTGCGGCACGGCCGAACTGTCGCTGCTGCTGGCCCGCATGGGGGCCGGCGAGGTCGTCGGTGTCGACCTCTCGGAGGGCATGCTGGCCCGCGGGCGGGCCAAGGTGGAGCGCAGCCCGCACGCCGACCGCATCCACCTGCAGCGCGGCGACGCCATGGCCCTGCCCTTTGCCGACGCCAGCTTCGACGCGGCGGCCTCGGCCTTCGTCATGCGCAACGTTCCGGATCTGGACCGCATGCTGGCGGAGATGGTGCGGGTCGTGCGGCCGGGCGGCGCCGCCGTCGTCATGGAGCTGAGCCATCCGCCCTCCAAGCTCGCACGCGGCCTCTTCACGCCCTTCTTCCGGGTCATGCCGCCGGTGCTTGGCCGGCTGCTGCGGGGCCCAGGCGGCTCGGCGGCCTACGGCTGGCTGCCGGAGTCGCTGGCGCGCTTCCCTGGCGCCGAGGCCCTCGCCGCGCGCATGGCCGCCGCCGGCCTGGCCGACGTCAGCTTCCGCCGCCTGACCGCGGGGATCGTCTGCCTCCATATGGGGCGGCGCCCTTTGCCCCGCCAGGAGCCGTTGTACTAAAATTCGTGGGGGACTTGATCGGGGCGGGGGCGTAGCCGGTTTTGCATGTCGCTCTGCTGGGTAGCAGCCATCACACGGCTCCCGTGCGTCTGCGGGAGCGGATCGCCGTCGCCGCGGCCGACCTGCCCCTTCTGCTGCGCGATCTCCGTGCGGCTCTCCCCGAGTTCGCGATTCTCTCCACCTGCAACCGCACCGAGCTCTACGGCGCCGCCGAGTCGCTCGCCGCGCTGGATGCCGGTCTGGCGGAGGCGTGGGCAGCTCTCCTGAGCCACCTGCACGCCGGCGAGCAGGCAACCGGCCCGTACCGCTGCACGGACGTGGACGCCGCCCGCCACCTCATGCGCGTGGCCGCGGGCCTGGATGCGGCCGCGCTGGGCGAGACGCAGGTGCTGGGGCAGGTGCGGGCCGCATACGGCGCCGCGCAGGCGGCCGGCACGACCGGCAAGGCGCTGCACGCCCTCTTCAGCCGGGCCCTGGCCGCCGGCAAGCGCGTCCACCGGGAGACGGCGCTGGCCCAGACCGCCGTCAGCCACGCCTCGGCGGCCGTGGAGCTGGCGCGCAAGATCTTCGGGGATCTGAGCACCCGGCACGCCCTGCTGGTGGGCGCGGGGGATACGGCCGCGCTGGCGGCCACCCACCTGCACGCGGCCGGGCTCGCCTCGCTGACCGTCTGCAGCCGTACGCGGGCGCGGGCTGAGGCCCTGGCCACGCGCTTTCAGGGCCACGTCGCGGCAGCGGACGATCTGGGCGCGGCCGTGGGCCGCGCCAATATCATCGTCAGCGCCACCTCGGCGAAGGGATACGTGCTGACGGAGCCGGCGATCCGGGCCGGGCGGGCGAGCCGCGGCGGGGAGCCGCTCCTGCTCGTGGACATGGCCGTGCCCCGGGACATCGAGCCGGCGGCCGGCGATCTGCCGGGCGTCTTCCTCTACAATATCGACGACCTCCGTCAGGTTGTGGCCGCCAACCTCAAGGCCCGCGCCCGCGAGGCGCAGCGGGCCGAGCGCGTGGTGGTGCAGGAGGCCGCTGGATTCGGGGAGTGGCTGATGAGTCTTGATGTGGTGCCGGCCATCCGCGCCCTGCGCGACAAGGTGGAGGCCATCCGCCAGCAGGAGCTGCGCGAGACCCTGGCGCGTCTGCCCGGCCTGCAGCCGCGCGAGCGCCAGGCGATCGAGGCCATGAGCGCCGCCATCGCGGGCAAGATCCTGAACGAGCCGACGCTGCGCCTCAAGGAACTGGCGGCGGGCCCCGGCGCCCGCGACGCCGCCGCCGTGCTCTGCGAGCTGTTCCGCCTGCAGCCGGAGGGGCAATCCGGATGAGCATCCTCGGTCTGAGCGCGCTCCTCTACGCTGGCAGTGCCGCCGCCTACATCGCCGACCTTTATGGCGCTGAGGCGCGGCTGCTGGGGTGGTGCCTGGCCGGCGCGGGCGCCCTGGGCGGGGTGCTGGCCGTGCTGCTGGGCACGCTGCCGCTGCGGGGCGCCGCCCTGCCCGTGGAGTCGCTGACCTGGCTGATCGTGACGAACTTCCTGATCGCCGACGGCTTCCTCGGGCTGCGCGCCGCCGGTGCCCTGCTCATGCCGGTGGTGACGCTTGCGTCGCTTGTCCCGCTGCTGCTGCCGCACGCCGCTGACGTGGGCGCGCGGCTGTCGGGCGTGCACCTGTTCGCGGCGCTGTTCGCCTACGGCGCCTTCGCGCTGGCATTCTCCGCGTCCGGCCTATATCTTGTTCAGGAGCGGGCGCTGCGCCGGCGGGCCTTTCACGGTCCGTACCGCCGCGTGCCGCCGCTTCTGTGGCTGGATCGGGCGGCGCACGGACTCATCGCCCTCGGTGTGCCGATGCTGATCCTGGCGGCTGCCACCGACGTGTGGCACCGGCCGTGGACCGCCGTCGGCACCGCGCTCATGCTGGTCCCCTATGCCATCTACCTCTGGGCACGCGCCGGCCGGGGGCTGCGTGGGCGCGGCGCGGCGCGGCTCGCCGTCTGGGGGTTCACGGGCGTGCTGGTGAATCTGCTGGTGCTGTCGCTTCTCGTCAACGCCGTCTGATGCCGTGCGCCGTCCGGTACCGTCTTCTGACTCCTGACTCCTCTAAGGAGGGCGCTGCAACGTGAGGGATCTCTTTGACTGAGCGGCTGGTGATCGGGTCTCGGCGCAGCCGCCTTGCGATGCGCCAGGCCGAGTCGGTGAAGGAGCTGCTCACGGCCGCCCACCCTGGCCTGCAGGTGGAGATCGTGCCCATCGTCACGGCCGGCGACCGCTCACAGGAGCGGGAGGGCTCGCTCCTGACGGGCAAGGGCGTCTTCGTGCAGGAGATCGAGGAGGCCCTTCTCAGCGGGCGTATCGACGCCGCGGTGCACAGTGCGAAGGACGTGCCGGTCGACCTGCCCGGCACCTGCGCCCTGGTCGCCTTCCCCGCCCGGGAGGACGCACGGGACGTGCTCGCGGGCACCAAGGGGCGCTGGCTCTCCGAGCTGCCGCCGAACGCGGTCGTCGCCACCAGCAGCCCGCGGCGGGCGGTCCAGCTCAAGGTGCTGCGGTCGGACGTGACCGTCGTCCCCGTGCGCGGCAACGTCGACACGCGGCTGCGCAAGGCCGCGGAGGGCGAGTACCAGGCGGCGGTGCTGGCGGCGGCCGGGCTGCTGCGGCTGGGTCTGTTCGATGAGATCTCGCAGTGGTTCGAGCCGGAGGAGATGCTGCCGGCGCCGGGGCAGGGCGCCCTCGCCGTCGAGGCCCGGGCCGCCGACGAGCGGGTGGCCGCGCTGCTGCAGGCCTGCGACGACGCGGCGACGCGGACGGCCGTCCTGGCCGAGCGGGCGTTCCTCACCGCCCTGGGCGGGGGCTGCGATGCCCCGGTCGGTGCCTTCGGGACGGTGGAGGGAGACCGGCTCGATCTGTCCGGGCTGGTGGCCGCCCCCGACTCGGGGCGCATCGTCCGCGACAGCCTGAGCGGTGCGGCGGCTGACCCCGAGGGGCTGGCGCGCGCGCTGGCCGAGCGGGTGCTGGCCGGCGGTGGGCAGGAGTGCCTGGACGAGGTGGCACGCGGTCGCGTGGGCTCTTGAGGGCCCCGTACCCCGGGACCTCCGCGACAGCGCGCAGCGCTTAGTGGGGGGCAGTTGGAGGATGCAGATCGTCTGGACGCGCGTGGGCGGCGGCGCCGACCCCCTGGCCGCGGCCCTCGCGGAGCACGGGCATACCATCGTGGAGGTGCCGCTGTACCGCCTCGTACCCCCGGCCGATGGCGGACCGCTGATGGCCGCGCTGCGGCGGTTGCGGGACGGCGGCTACGACTGGGTGGTCTTCACGAGCGCCCGCGCCGTGGACGCCGTGACGGAGCGCATGTCTGAGGCCCTGGCGGCGGCGCGGATCGCCTGCGTGGGGCCGGCGACGGCCTCGCGGGTGCAGGGTGCCGGCTACCGCGCCGACCTCGTGCCCGACGCGGCGAACGCCGCGGCCCTGGCCTCGGGCTTGGCGGCGCGCCTGCGGGGCCGCGAGCGGATCCTGTTCCCGCGGGCCGAGAACGCGGGCCCGACCGTGAAGGCGGTCCTGACGGCGGCGGGGGCGGTGGTCGACGACCCCGTGGCCTACCGCGCAGAGGCCGATCCCGAGGCGCCGGGGCGCCTGGCCGCCGCGATGGCGGAGGGAGCCGACGCCGTGGTGTTCGCCTCGGGCGAGGCGGTGGCGCAGTATGTGGCGGACGGCGGTACCGCCAGCGTCCGCTGTGTGTGCATCGGGCCGGTGACCGCGGCCGCGGCCCGGGCGGCGGGCTTTGGCGACGTGCGGGCGGCTGCCGCGCCGACGGCGGATGCCCTGGAGGCCTGTCTGCGCGCGGCGCCGGAGCGCTGAGCCGGACGAAGCCTGGCGGCGGCTGCAGGTCGACGGCGGATGCCCCGGAGGCCTGTCTGCGTGCGGCGCCGGAGCGCTGAGCGGGACAAAACCTGGCGGCGGCTGCAGGTTGACGGCGTGTACGGCTCGGAAGGCGGCTCAGGCGGCAGGGGAGGGCGGGGGCAATGAGCGGGTTGGCCGGTCGCGGGGCCATGGACGGGGGCATCGAAGCGGAATTGCCGGTGCAGGCGCCGCAGGCGCCGGCATGGCAGCAGGGCGCCGCGTTCCCGGCGGTGCGCCCGCGCCGGCTGCGCACGGGCGAGGCCATGCGCGCGCTGGTCCGCGAGACGGCGCTCGTCCCACGCCAGCTCATCCAGCCGCTGTTCGTCGTGCCGGGCCAGGGCGTGCGGCAGGAGATCGCCTCCATGCCGGGCCAGTTCCACCTCTCGCCCGACCGCGTGGGGGCGGAGGCGGCGGCGATCCAGGCGGCGGGGGTCGGGGCCGTGCTGCTCTTCGGGCAGCCCGAGCCGGGGGGCAAGGACGCCGTCGGACGTGCGGCCTGGGCGCCGGACGGGACCGTGCCGCAGGCGATCGCCACCATCCGCGCGGCGGCGCCGGGGCTGATCGTCATGACCGACGTCTGCCTCTGCGCGTACACCGACCATGGCCACTGCGGGGTGCCGGGCCACGACGACATCGACAACGATGCCACGCTGCCGCTGCTGGCGCGCACCGCGCTCGCCCACGCGCGGGCGGGCGCCGACGTCGTCGCGCCCTCGGACATGATGGACGGGCGGGTCGCGGCCATCCGGACGGCCCTGGACGGCGAGGGCTTCACGCGGGTGGCGATCATGGCCTACTCCGCGAAGTACGCGTCGGCATTCTACGGGCCGTTCCGCGAGGCCGAGGACAGCACCCCCGCGTTCGGCGATCGGCGCGGCTACCAGATGGACCCGGCGAACGTGCGCGAGGCGCTGCGCGAGGTGGCGCTGGATGTCGGCGAGGG
>JAJYVM010000240.1 GCA_021792015.1 Bacillota bacterium
GACGCGGTGCTGGAGCGGGTGGTGGAGCGGACGCGAACGACCGTCAGGGTCGGGCGCGGGACGGACGGCGACGCGACGGTCGGGGCCGTGGTGGATCAAAAGCAGTTCGAGTCGATCCTGGGCTACATCGAGGTCGGCAAGAGGGAAGGGCGGCTGGTGCTGGGCGGCCGCCGGGCCGAGGGCATGGGCGAGGGCTACTACATCGAGCCGACGATCTTCGCGGACGTGCCGCCGACCTCCCGGATCGGGTGCGAGGAGATCTTCGGGCCGGTCCTGTCCGTCATGAAGGCGCGCGACTTCGAGCAGGCGCTGGAGATCGCCAACGCCTCGGAGTACGGGCTGACGGGCTCGGTGTATTCGCGGGACCGCGCGCGGCTTGAGCGCGCGCGGCACGAATTGGAGGTGGGCAACCTCTACCTCAACCGCAAGTGCACGGGCGCGCTGATGGGGGTGCACCCCTTCGGCGGCATCAAGCTGAGCGGCACCAACACCAAAAGCGGCGGGCCCGACTACCTCCTGAGCTTTCTCGAGGCCAAGGCGGTCGGGGAGCGCCTCTGATGTCTCCGGGCATGGCCTCCGGCATCCATCATGCATCCGGCATGGCCTCCGGCATCGATGCCTCCGGGGGCCGGCTGCGGGAAACGGGGTTTCGGCCCGAGTCGCTGCATGCGCCCGGGCCGCTCAATGCCATCACGGACGTGGCCGGGCTCAGCGTCGGCCACGCCGCGATGGGCGGGGATGCGCGCACGGGCGTGACCGTCGTGGTGCCGCGGGCCGGCGACGTGTACGAGGCCAAGTGCCCCGGGGCCGTGTGGGCCCTCAACGGCTCCGGCGAATGCACCGGCGCCATGCAGATCAACGAGTGGGGCGTGCTGGAGACGCCGGTCTTCCTGACGGGCACACCCAGTGTCGGGCGGGTCTACGACGGGGTCCTCGAGTGGATGCTGGGGCACAGCGAGCGCCTTGCCAGCGGGCACGGCTGGCTCATCCCCTGCGTGGCCGAATGCTACGACGGCTGGCTGAACGATTCCCGGCGCTTCCGGGCCGGCGCGCCGGAGGTTGCCGCGGCTCTGGCGGCGGCGGCCGGCGGGCCCGTGGCCGAGGGCGCCGTGGGCGGCGGGCGCGGCATGATCTCGTTCGGCTTCAAGGGCGGCATCGGCACGGCCTCGCGGCTCGTGACGGGGACGCCTTGGCGCGTGGGGGCTCTGGTCAACTGCAACCACGGGACGCGCGACCAGTTCAGCATCGCCGGGGTGCGCGTCGGCGCCGCCCTGGCGGACGTGCCGCGGCCCCAGGAGGGCCCGCCGGCCGCGGGGGAGGGCTCGGTCATCACGGTCCTGGCCACGGACGCGCCCCTGCAGAACCACGGCCTGACCCGGCTCTGCAAGCGGGGCGCGCTTGGTCTGGGACGGACCGGCGCCTCCGCGCACCACGGCAGCGGCGACATCCTGATCGCGTTTGCCACGTCGGGCGCCACCGCCCACGAGGCCACGGAGAGCGGCGCCGCCGCGGTCTGGGGGCGGGCGCTGGACGGCCTCTTCCAGGCGGCGGCCGAAGCGGTGGAGGAGGCTGTCTGGAACGCCCTCTGGGCCGGCGAGGACACCCTGGGGCGTGACGGGCGCCGCGTGTGGGGCCTGCCGCGGGCGGCGGCGCTGGAAGTGCTGCGGTCGCACCGGCCCGACCTGTTCCCGGCCGGAGGCCACGCGGGTACGGCCTGATGGCGGAGGCGTCTGTCACCGGCTTTGCGGCCTATGGGCTCCTCTACCTCAGCGTGGTCACGGGCATCGGCCTGTCCTCGCCCTGGGGGCGGCGGCGCCTGGTGCGGCTGCGCATCGCCGGCAGCCACGAGACCCTGTCGCTTGCCGGGCTGGCCCTGGCCGCGCTCCACGCCTTCGGGTCGGTGCCGGCCTTCGAGTTCGCGTGGCTGCTGCCGCCCCTCGCGCCAAGCCCGGGCATGGCGTACGGGGCCGCGGGCCTGGACGCGTTCGCCGTCGTCACGCTGACCTTCTACCTGCGGCGGCGGGTGGGCGCGCCCCTGTGGCGCTGGCTGCACACCCTGGCCTACGTCGGGTTCGCCTTCGCCGCCGTGCACGGGATCGTGATGGGGGCCAACGCGTGGACCGGCACGGTGCAGGTGCTGTACGCCGCGACGCTGGTGACGGCTGGCGGCCTGGCCGCGCTGCGGGCCGTGGAGGCCGTGCGCCTGCGCCGGCGGCGGCTGCGCGCCGGCGCAGGCGCCTGAGGGGCGTCCCTCCGCCGGTGGGCCCCGTGCGGGCGCGGGGCGCGCCGGGATCCGCCCGAGGCTTCCGCTGCCGGGGCGCAGGTGTTCGGAAGGAATCCCGGCAGGCGCACGCCAACGCTTGCGCCTGAAGGGGGTCGACCATGAGCACGCTGCCCCAGGCCTATGCCAAGCTCCGCTGGCGGAACATTGGGCCCCACCGCGGCGGGCGCGTCTCCGCTGTCGCGGGGGATCCCAGCCGCCCGCTGGTCTTCTACTTCGGCGGGTGCGCCGGTGGCGTCTGGAAGACCGAGGACGCCGGGATCACATGGCAGAACGTTTCGGACGGATTCTTCAAGGGCTCCTCGGTCGGGGATCTCGCCGTTTCTGCCTCCGACCCGAACGTCGTCTACGCGGCGATGGGCGAGGCCCACATCCGCGGCAATGTGGTCAGCGGCGACGGGGTCTACCGCTCGACCGACGCCGGCCGGACGTGGACCCACCTGGGGCTGGAGGACACGCGCCACATCGGGCGCATCCGCGTGCACCCGGCCAATCCCGACCTCGTCTACGTCGCCGCCCTCGGCCATGCGTTCGGTCCCAACCCCGAGCGCGGCGTGTACAGGTCGAGCAACGGCGGCCGCACCTGGGAGAAGGTGCTGTACCGCAGTGAGGACGCCGGCGCCATCGACCTCGCGATGGACGTGACCAACCCGCGGATCCTCTACGCCGCCTTCTGGGAGGCGCGGCGCGGGCCGCACTTCCTGACCAGCGGCGGCCCCGGCAGCGGGCTGTTCAAGTCGAGCGACGGGGGCGACACCTGGACCGAGATCACGGACAACCCCGGCCTGCCGAAGGGCGTCAAGGGCAAGATCGGCGTCGCCGTCTCACCGGCCCGTCCGTCGCGCGTTTGGGCGCTCGTCGAGGCCGAGGAGGGCGGGCTCTTCCGCTCCGAGGACTGCGGCGCCACCTGGAAGCTGATCAATGGCTCGGCGGACCTGCGCGGCCGGCCGTTCTATTACAGCCACGTCTTCGCCGACCCGCGGGACGCCGAGCGGCTGTACGTGCTGAACTTCAACATGTGGAAGTCGACGAACGGCGGCGTCTCGTTCACGCGGATCCACGAGCCGCACGGGGACAACCACGGCCTCTGGATCGACCCCGCCAATCCCGAGCGCATGATCGAGGGCAACGATGGCGGCGCCTGCGTCACCTTCAATGGCGGCCGCACCTGGTCTTCGATCTACAACCAGCCGACGGCCCAGTTCTACCATGTGACGACGGACACCCGGTATCCGTACCGCGTCTACGGGGCCCAGCAGGACAACATGACGATCACGGTCCCCAGCCGCTCCGACAACAGCGGCATCGGCCACCGCGAGTACTACGACGTCGGCGGGGCCGAGAGCGGCTACATCCAGGTCCGCTCGGACAACCCCGACATCGTCTACGCCGGCAGCTCCGGCGGCGGCGAGGGCGGGCGCCTCACCCGCTACGACCACCGGCTGCGCCAGCGGCGCGATGTGACGGCCTGGCCCCAGAAGACGGCCGGCCTCGCCTCGGAGGACTACACCTACCGCTGGCAGTGGACCTCCCCGATCCACCTCAGTCCCCACGACCCCAACATCCTGTACTCGTGCGCCAACCGGGCCTTCCGCTCCACGGACGAGGGGTCGAGCTGGGAGCTGATCAGCCCCGACCTGACGCGCAACGACCCCAGCAAGCTCGGGCCCTCCGGCGGACCGATCACCAAGGACCACACCGGCGTCGAGGTGTACTGCACGATCTTCGCGTTCGAGGAGTCGCCGCGCCAGCGCGGGGTGCTCTGGGCCGGCTCCGATGATGGCCTGATCCACGTCAGCCGCGACGACGGCAAGAGCTGGGACAACGTGACCCCGCCGGCCGCGCTGCTGCCCGAGTGGGCCCTGATCAGCATCATCGCGCCCTCGCCCCACGACGCCGCCACGGCCTACGTGGCCGCCACGCGGTACAAGCTGGACGACAACACGCCCTACCTGCTGAAGACCAGCGACTACGGCAAGAGCTGGAAGCTCATCACGGGGGGCATCCCGGCGGGCGACTTCACGCGGGCCATCCGCGAGGATCCCGTCAAGAAGGGCCTGCTCTTCTGCGGCACCGAGTCCGGCGTCTACGTCAGCTTCGATGACGGCGGCGCCTGGCACCGGTTGAACCTGAACCTCCCCGTCGTCCCGATCCACGACCTCGTCATTAAGGACGACGACCTCGTGGTGGCCACCCACGGGCGCAGCTTCTGGATCCTGGACGACATGAGCCCCCTGCGCCAGGCCGCCCGCGAAGGGGAGGCGACCCTCTTCGTCCCCAAGCCGGCGGTGCGGTTCCGGCTGTCCGGCGGGATGTTCCTCGGCAAGGACGTCGTGATCGACGGCCCGACGACCGTCATGGACTTCCCGGCCGGCGACACGTACTACCTCGTCAGGAAGCCGGAGCACGGCGAGTCGGCGGAGTTCGCCGACGTGGGGCAGAACCCGCCGGACGGCATGGTGCTCAACTACGTGCTGCCCGCCGCCGCCGAGGATGCGACGCTGACGGTCAGGACGGCCGCGGGCACGGTCGTGCGGACCTTCACGACCAAGGACAAGGAGAACCCCCTTCCGGCCGCGGCGGGCGCCAACCGGTTCATCTGGAACCTCCGGTACGAGGGCGCCAAGAAGATCGAGGAGGACGACGAGGACGGCTGGGGCGATTCCGGCGGGCCGCTGGCCGCGCCGGGCGAGTACCGGGCCGAGCTGACGGCGGGCGGCAGCACCGTCAGCCAGAGCTTCCAGATCGTCAAGGACCCGCGGGTGAGCGCCAGCCAGGCCGACCTCGAGGCGCAGCGCGACTTTGGCCTCGATGTCGTCGCCAAGATGAACAGGGTGCGCGAGGTCGTCGGCAGGAGCCGCAGGGCCGCCGCCGCGGCGGACGAGTGGGTCGCGCGCACCAAGGACCATCCCAAGGCCGCCCAGGTGGCGGAGCGTGCCGCGGCCCTGAAGAAGGCCCTGACGGAGATCGAGGGCGAGCTGGCGCGGCCGAAGCCGCCGAAGGGCGCCCGGCCCATCGGCCAGACGCCGCGGATCGACAACCAGCTGAGCCACCTGCTGATGGTCTCGAGCACCGCCGAGGCGGCGCCGACCAAGCAGACCCGCGACCTCTACGCCGAGACGGCCGCCAAGGCCGACGCGCTCTGCACACGCCTCGAGGACGCCATCCGGAGCGAGGGCCACGCCTTCGACGGGTTCCTGCGCGAGGCCGAGATCCCGGCCATCGTCTAGGGCCCGCCCACAGCCGACCGGCCGGCCCCCCGCCAGGGGGGCCGGCTCCCCTCCGGCACACTTCGCGGCTCCGGCCCATAGCATGGGCGGGACAAGCGACGTCCTACGAAGGAGGGGCCAGGGAAGTGAGTTCCACAGTGGTACCAGGGCCGTGTCCGAACGGGTGCCCGGCGCCGACGGAGATCGACTGCATCCAGGTCAACAAGGTCTACGACTTCTGCTTTGAGGCGGAAACCAACACCAACGTCTGCACCACCATCCCCAATTCGTGCGGGACCCTGCCCAGCGGAACCGTGGCCAGCGGCACGGTGAGCGGCGTCAGCTGCACCGTGGTCGGCACCACGCCCATCCTCAACTCCACGGGCCAGCCGACCGGTTTCGCCGACGTCACGCTGCTGGTGACCGTCACCATCACCTACACCCTGACCTACGCGGGCGCGACCATCTGCACGTTCACCGGCAATTTCAGCTTCATGAGCACCATCGTCCTCTGCGCCCCGTCCGGGACGACCATCGACTGCACCATCCCCTCCAGCGCCGTCAGCCCGGTCGCCATCCTCAACGGCCAGGTCTGCTCGACGGTGACGGTCTGCCTGCTGGTGTCGTCGATCGCCATGGTGAACCTGCTGGTGCCGAGCTATGGCTTCTGCACGCCGGCCCCCTGCGTGGTGTCCCCGAGCCCGCCGTTTTCGTGCCCGCCGTCGCCCCTTTACCCGGAGTCCT
>JAJYVM010000241.1 GCA_021792015.1 Bacillota bacterium
GCCGGCGGCGCCGAGGACGTCCCGGGTCCAGGGGGTGCGCAGCACCGCGCTCAGGCCGCTGAGGGCCAGCGCGCCGTAGGCCGCGTCCCCGATCACCGAGCCCAGCTCGACGGCCAGCGCGCCCCGCCAGCCGCCGCGCGCGGCCTGGCCGAAGGCCGCGGCCGTGACGGCACCGGGGGGCGCGCAATAGGCGACCGCCATCACCAGCGCCAGCCAGATCACGTTTGTCAGGTTACGGCGGCGCGCGGGGCCCTGTCGCGTCGATGTCAAAAAAGCTGACAAAGCAGGAGACGCCCCGAACGCCGCGTAGCAGCCACAGGTGGAGGGGATCGCGAAGTGGATCTGACGGTGGACCTGCGCGGCAAGGTCGGCCTGGTGACCGGGGCGGGCGGCCAGATCGGCGGCGCCTGCGCGCTGGCGCTGGCGCGCTGCGGGGCCGACCTCGCCCTGAACGACGTGCGGGCCGACGCCCTGGATGCCATCTGCGCCCAGGTGACCGCCCTCGGCCGGCGCGCGCTGCCCCTGCTGGGGGATTCGGCCGACCACGCCGCCGTGCAGGCCATGGGCCGCCGCGCCCTGGACGAGATGGGCGGGGTCTTCGTCTTCATGAACGTCGCGGGCCAATCCCAGCCCAAGCACATCGTCGACATGACCGAGGCCGAGTGGGACCGCACGCAGGCGGCCAACGTCAAGTCGCTGTTCAACTGGTGCCAGGCGCTCCTGCCGTCGATGCTGGCCGGGCCGGGCGGGCGCATCGTCGGGCTCAGCTCGGTCTCCGGCAAGCAGGGCGGCGACCTGAACTCCGTCAGCCGCGCGGCCTACGCCGCGGCCAAGGGCGGCGTGATGGGCTTTGTGCGCGGGCTGGCCCGCGAGGCCGCGCCGAAGGTGACCGTCAACGCGATCTGCCCGGGCCTTGTCATCAACCCGCGGACGCAGAAGCTCCTGGAGGAGCGCCCGCAGATGCTGGAGCAGTATCTGGCCGGCCGCGCCGGCACCGGCGCGGACATCGCCAAGGCGCTGCTCTACTTCGTGGCGGCCGACTGGGTGACGGGCGAGGTCACGGACGTGAACGGCGGCTACTACATCGACTGAGCGGGGCGGGCCGGGCCCCGGTCCGCCCCGCGGGAGGGCGGCGCCTCCTAGCGCACCAGCAGCCAGGCCACAGCCACGGCAGCCAGGGCCGAGCCCCAGCCCTCGAGCACCTGCCCGAGGTCGTGGCGGTGGAGGTGCAGCCGCGACCAGGAGACGGCGAACGGCGCCCAGCAGACGAGCCCGGCCGTGCGCGCGCCGAAGATGATCCATGTGAGCGCGACCACCGCCGTCGTCCCGCCGACGTGCATGCTGGCCTTGTCGACGACCGTGACGAGCGCGATCAGCAGCGTCCAGACGAGCATGGCGATCGCGATGAAGCGGGCCTCCCAGGGCAGCCCCAGGGCCAGCGCCCAGGCCACGGCCGCGGCCCCGAAGCCGACGGCGATCAGCAGGTAGCGCCGGCGCTCCGGCACGTCGGAGACGTTGACGTCGGTGTAGGCGCCCCGCCGGATGCCGATGAACAACACCAGCGCCGGCAGCGCGACCATCAGCAGCCAGAGCTGCAGGTACGGCCGGTGCCAGCCGGAATCGCCCCGCAGGGCCAGGGCCCCCAGCAACACCGTGAGAAACACCGCGGCGTTGCAGGTATGCGAGATCACGGAAGCTAGCTTGCGCATGCGCGAACGCTTCTCCATCCAGCACACGCATCCTCCGCGCCAAACGCGGCCGATGCGCAGGATTCGACTATCGCAGCCGGACGCCCGGCGCCCTAGCCGCCCTCGGCGCCAAGGGCCGCCAGCAACGGGGCCGCCGCCGCCGCGACCTCGGCGATCACGCGTCCGGGCTGACGTTCATCATCTGCCTGCTCACAATCGGCACGGTCAGGTTGAACGTCATGACGCGGCGCCGCGGCTCCTCGGCCCGGGTGCGCACGGCATCCAGCGTCTCCCGGTGCCGCGCCAGCGCGGCCGCGCGGTCGGGCCGCCCGCTGCCGGCTGCCGCCCGGAGCCATTCCAGGTGGGCCGCCATGACCGCCTCGAGGTCGGCCCCACCGCGGGTGGCGGCCTCCTCGTCTTCGCCTCGGCGCTTCCTCCATCCGGGCGCGCCTCGGCCCAGCTTCGCTTCGCTCGCGTCCTCCCGACCTACGGCAGCTTGTGAAAGCCGGCGTTCCGCAGCACGCGGTGGGCCATGCCCATTCCTTGATCGAACGGATTGTCCTCGAGATGAAGCGGCTTGCCGAGGCCGGGGTTGTCGCGCATCTTCTCCAGCGAGAGCGCCCGCCGCTGCTGGCGCTCCGCCTCGGCGAACAGGTCTCCGACCGGCATCGGCCATGCGCCTCCCCACCGCCCCCATCATACTGATTCGTGCCCCAGCGCGCATGCACGCGCATCCGGAGCCGAATCTGTGACGGCTTGCACACGGGGACGGAATATCGGGCAGGGGAAAGGAGATCCGTGTCAAACCCGCGAAATTGTGAAAGTCCTGTGTGGAAGCCGAGACGGGTTCGCGAAAGGAAGCGGTGGGGTGGCAGCTTGGAAGTGGCGATCCTGTGCCGGGATCCTGGCCCTTTCCGCCCTGGTGCTCGCGGCATGCGGCGGCGCCGCGCCGACATCGGGTACCGCCAGCAGCGCCAGCAGCAGTTCGACCAAGGCGGCGGCCACGAGCAGCACCGCGGCGAGCAGCAGCAGCGGCGGCACCGCGATCGTGGGCGAGTTCGAGGAGCCGGATACCCTGAACCCGATCGCCGGACCGCTGATGTTCTTCGCGCAGGAAGTCCAGCAGTCGCTCTTCGCGAACCTCTTCACCCTGCAGCCGAACGGCAGCCTCGCGCCCGACCTGGCCACCGTGGTGCCGACGACGGCCAACGGCGGCATTTCGGCCAACGGGCTCACCTACACGCTGCACCTGCGCAGCGACGCGAAGTGGACCAACGGCAAGCCCGTCACCTCCGAAGACGTCTATGTGACGTACCAGTTGGAGACCAACCCGAAGGTCAAGGTCGCCAGCAACCTCGGCTGGAACGACGTCGCCAGCTTCAAGACCATCAGCCCGACCGAGTTCCAGATCACCCTGAAGAAGCCGGACCAGCCGTTCCTGGCGACGGTGTTCACCCAGACCCAGCCGGGCATCGTGCCGGCCTCGGTGTTCAAGGGCATGTCGGCCGCGCAGGTCAACGCCTCGCCCTACGGCCACGACCCGACCGTCACCGACGGGCCGTACAAGTTCGTCTCCTGGCAGCCGGGCGCGGCGATCACCGTGACGCGCAACCCGCTTTGGTTCGGGACCAAGCCCAAGATCAAGACCATCATCTTCAAGATCATCCCGAGCACCAACACGCTGCTGACGACCGCCGAGGCCAACGGCCTCAACGTGTTCGCCGGCGTGCCGATCCAGAACGTACCGCAGGTGCAGAAGATCGCGGGCAGCAAGCTCTACTACGCGAACTCTTCGCTGTTCGAGATGATCTACACGAACCAGCGCAACCCGATCCTGCAGGACGTGCGCGTGCGCCAGGCCCTGGAGATGGGCATCAACCGCGCGGCGATCGTGAAGACGCTGCTCGGCGGCAGGGGCACCCTGCTGGCGGCCGACCAGTCGCCCGCCTCTTGGGGCTATGACCCGAACCTGAAGCCCTGGCCCTACGACCCGGCCCAGGCCGCCAAGCTGCTGACGCAGGCCGGCTGGGTCATGGGCAGCGGCGGCGTGCGCCAAAAGAACGGCAAGCCCCTGAGCCTGGTCTACTCCACCACATCCGGCAACACCACGCGCGAGGCGACCCAGCGCCTGGTGCAGACCTGGCTGGGCAAGATCGGCGTGAAGATCACGATCCACAACTACGAGGCCGCGGCCCTGTTCGGGACGATCCTGCCCTCGGGCCAGGGCTGGGACCTGGCGGAGGTGGCCTACAACGACCAGGCCGCCAACCCGGCCTCGCCGCAGGCCAACTTCGGCACGGGCGGCTCCTTCAACTGGGGCAAGTTCTCCGACCCGACGCTCGACCACCTGTACGCGGAGCAGGCCACCATGACGAGCCAGAGCCAGCGCCAGCCGGTGATGTTCCAGATCGAGAAGGAGCTGCACACCCAGCTGCCCGCGCTCTGGCTGTACAGCCCGCAGAGCATCGACTCGACGTTCAACATGACCGGGTATCAGCCGAACCCGTGGATGCAGGACACCTGGAACGTGCAAGACTGGGCGCTGACCAAGTGAGCGTGGCGCGCGGGGGGAGGCAGGCGCCGTGACGCGGTTTCTCGTGCGGCGCCTGCTCCAGGCGATCCCCGTGCTCCTCGGTATCTCGTTCCTGCTGTTCGTGCTCATGCACGCCATGCCGGGCGGGCCGCTGGCGATGTACGTGCAGCAGCCGGGCATGAGCAAGGCGCGACTTGCGGAGTTGGCCGCCCAGATGGGCTTGAACAAGCCCATCTGGGCCCAATACGTGCAGTGGCTGACCGGGGTGCTGCACGGCAACTTCGGGTACTCGTACGTCTATAACGTGCCGGCGACCCAGATGATGCTCCAGCGCTTCCCGGCGGACATGGAGCTGGTGCTGACCGCCTTCGGCATCTCGGTGATCGGCAGCTTCGCCCTGGGGATCTTCGGCGCCGTGCGCCAGTACTCGATCTGGGACCACGTGGTCACCGTGATCAGCTACTTCGGGATGGCCATGCCGACCTTCTGGCTCGGGGTGCTGCTCCTGATCCTCTTCGCCGTGGACCTGCACTGGCTGCCGTCGGGCGGCATGGTCAGCAACACGGCCGCGGCCAGCCTCGGCGACCGCATCCGCCATCTCATCCTGCCCGCATCGACGCTGGCCGTGTTCCTCATCGCCCAGCAGGGGCGGTACGTGCGCTCCGCCATGCTGGAGGTGATCCGCTCCGACTTTGTCCGCACGGCCCGGGCCAAGGGCCTGGGCGAGCGCGTCGTGATGTGGCGCCACGCCCTGCGCAACGCCATGATCCCGGTTGTCACCGTCATGATCCTCAACGTGGCCTTCCTTTTCGGGGGTGCCGTGGTTACGGAGACAATCTACTCCTGGCCGGGCATGGGCCTGCTGTTCATCAACGCCATCACGCAGGCGGACTACCCGGTCATCATGGCGATCGTCTCGTTCCTGTCGGTGGTCATCGTGTTCGCGAACATCGTCGCCGACATGCTGTACGGCCTGCTCGACCCGCGGGTGCGCCTCTCGTGAGCGCGCGGGAGGATCTGGCAGAGTGGGAGGGCGCCTCGCCGACCCCCGACCGGACGTACTGGGGCATGGTCGCGCGGCGCTTCAGCCACCACAGGGTGGCCATGGTGGCGCTCGGCGTGCTGATCGTCATCGCGCTGGCGTGCGCCCTGGCCCCGCTCATCGCCCCCTATTCGCCAAACCAGCCGGACCTCTCGGCCGTGCTGGCCCCGCCCAGCGCCCGCCACATCATGGGCACCGACAACCTGGGCGTCGACCTCTTCAGCGAAGTGCTGTACGGCGGCCGCATCTCGCTCAGCATCGGGCTGCTGTCGGCCCTGGTCGCCGTCAGCCTGGGCGGGCTGATCGGCGCCGTCTCCGGCTACTACCAGGGCTGGGTGGACGCGGTCCTGATGCGGGTCACGGACGTGGCCCTGTCGGTCCCGCTCCTGTTCATCGTCCTGCTGCTGGCGCTCCTGGCGGGGCCCAAGCCCACGACCGTGATCGAGATCATCGGCGCCACGGCCTGGATGGTCCCGGCCCGCATCGTGCGGGCGCAGTTTCTCACCCTGCGCGAGCGCGAGTTCGTGGAGGCGGCCCGCGCCTCGGGCCAGCGCGACCGCAAGATCATCTTCCGCGAGGTCTTCCCGAACTCGATGGCGCCGCTGATCGTGAACGCGACCCTCCTGGTCGGCAACGCCATCGTGCTCGAGGCCATCATGGACTTCCTGGGGGCCGGGCTCTCGCCGCCGAACATCTCGTGGGGGTGGCTGCTCAACCAGGCGCAGGCCTACATCGCCAACGCGCCCTGGCTGTCGTTCTGGCCGGGCTTCATGATCTTCATCGTCGTGCTGGCCGTGAACCTGGTCGGGGACGGCCTCCGCGACGCCCTGGATCCGACGATGCGGCTGTGAGGGGAGAACGCGCATGAAGACGACGTACCTGGCGGGGCGCGCCATCATCGGGACGGGGGAGCGGGTGGTGGCGGATGCGGCCGTGACGGTGGAGGCCGGCAGGATCACC
>JAJYVM010000242.1 GCA_021792015.1 Bacillota bacterium
CGGCCGCGGCCCCGCTTCACCACCGCCCCCCTCACCCTCCCCCGCTCTCGCTCCCCCTGACTGCCCCGGGACCTGCGCCGCCGCGCGCCGGACCCGCGCTGGAGCCCCGCGGGATCCGCGACCACCGTTCCACGTTGCCCTGGTGTGTGCCGGCGGCCCCGCCCCACCGCCGTTCCGGCGCTGGCCCCGCCCTCCCGTGCGGCCACCGCTGGTGCGGGCCCCGACCAGCCAGCAAAACCACCGACGTGGTCGGCGGCCGGGCCGCGCCGGTCGAGCACAGTCCGATTGGACCCTCTGCATGGTCCGCATGGCAGTCGACGCCTGGCACGGATGGCGGTCATCATTTGAGAAAAGCAGCGGGTGCCGACCCCGCGCGGCACGCCCGGTGCCGCCTCGGAGTCCCCAGCCTCGCGCGCCCGCCAGCGGTCGGGCAAGAGCCGCGACCCGCGGCGGTGGGGCCCACCCGCGCACGGCCAAGATGCGGGGGGATCTCTGTGGCAGCGGTACGCGTTCCCGTCGAAGGGCCGTTGAGGAGCCGCCCGCATCCGCCCACGCCGGTACACCCCGGCGTCGTGCCCGCGCAGGCGCTGTGCGCCGAGCTCAAGCCCCCGCTCACGGACGCAGAAGCCCTGCGCGAGAGCAGCCGCTGCCTTGAGTGCGGCAGCCAGGCGGAGCCCGCGCCGTGCACCGTGGCCTGCCCCGCCAGCGTGGACGTGGCCGGCTTCATCGGCGCGCTGGCCAGAGGCGACCCGGCCGCCGCGGGGCGCCGCGTCCTGCGCGACAACCCCCTCGGCGGGACCTGCGCCCGCGTCTGCCCCACCGAGGTCCTCTGCGAGGGCGCCTGTGTGCTCAACGACCTCGGCCAGCGTGCGGTCGAGATCGGGCGCCTGCAGCGCTATGCGGTCGAGCACGCGCCGGCCGGGACCGACCGCGCGGCCGTCCCCCATGATCCGGCCGCCCCCGGTCATGGCCGCGTGGCCGTCATCGGGGCCGGACCCGCGGGCCTGGCCTGCGCAACGGTGCTCGCCGAGCGCGGCCACCGCGTCACGATCTTCGAGGCCCGGCCCGAGGTCGGCGGGCTCGTGCGCTTCGCCATCGCCCCGTACCGCCAGGTCCGCGAGCCCCTGCCCGCTGAGGCGGCGCACCTGCTGGCGCTCGGCGCCGAGATCCGCCTGGGCACCCCCGTCGACACGCCCATGCACCTTCGGGAGCTTGAAACGGCGTTCGACGCGATCTTCCTCGGCGTCGGCCTGGGGCCGGACGCGGACATCCCCTTCGAGGGCGGTGGCCTGCTGGGCGTCCACGACTCCCTGGCCTTCATCGAGGCGCTCAAGACCGACCGGCCGCTGCCCGTCGGGCCGCGCGTGGCCGTCCTGGGCGGCGGCAACACGGCGGTCGACGTGGCGCGCGAGTGCGTGCGCCTGGGCGCGGATGAGGTGACGGTGCTGTACCGCCGGACCGAGGCCGAGATGCCGGCCTACCGCCACGAGGTCGAGGAGGCGCGGGCCGAGGGCGTCCGCTTCCGCTGGCTGACGACGGCGGTGCGGGCCCTTGGGCGCGACTTCGTCAGCCAGCTGCAGTGCCAGGCCATGGCGCTTGGCGAGCCCGACGGCTCCGGCCGCCAGCGGCCGCGGCCCGTCCCGGGGAGCGACTTCCGGCTGCCGGTCGACACCGTGGTCAAGGCCATGGGCCAGCAGCCGCGGGCCGGCTTCCTCGCCTGGATCCCGGGGCTGGAGATCCGCGACGGGCGCGTGGTGGTCGACCCGGCCACCGGGCGCACGGGCCATCCCCGCTACTACGCGGGCGGCGATGCGGTCAACGGCGGCGCCACCGTCGTGGAGGCCGTCCGGCTGGCCAAGGTCGCGGCCGACGGCATCGACGCCGCGCTCCGCACGCGCACACCGCGGAGCGGCGGCGAGCCCGGACCCGGCGCGCCCGATCCGAGTGCACCTCCGGTGGGGGACGGTGGGCGCCTCGTCTACCACCGCGGCAGCGCACGCCTTGCCCTGACCCGCGCATGGTGCAAGGGCTGCCGGCTCTGCCTCGACGTCTGCCCGCCCGGGATCCTTGCCCTGGACGGCGACGACCTGATCCAGGTGACGGACATCGACCGCTGCCTGTTCTGCGGCGCCTGCGCGGGCCGGTGCCCGGACTTCGTGTTCGTGGTCGAGCCCGGACGCGCCGGATCCTGACGGAGGGAGATGCGACGGGATGCGGCTCGTCATGGGGAACGAGGCCGTCGCCCTGGGAGCCCTGGCGGCGGGGTGCGACTTCTACGCCGGCTATCCCATCACGCCGGCCAGCGAGATCCTGGAGGGCATGGCGCACCTGCTGCCCCCGCGCGGCGGGGTGTTCCTGCAGATGGAGGACGAGCTCGGCGCGCTGGCCGCGGTCGTCGGGGCCGCGTGGGGCGGCGCTCGCGCCATGACGGCGACCGCCGGGCCCGGCTTCTCGCTCATGCAGGAGCACATCGGCTACGCGGCCATCACCCAGACGCCCTGCGTCGTGGTGGATGTGCAGCGCGGCGGGCCGTCCACGGGCCTGCCCACCCTCCCGTCCCAGGGCGACGCCATGCAGGCCCGCTGGGGCACGCACGGCGACCGGCCGGCGATCGTGCTGACGGCCGCCTCGGTCCGCGAGGCCTACGACGCGACCATCCGCGCCTTCGCTCTGGCCGAGCAGTACCGGCAGCCCGTGGTCCTGCTCCTGGATGCGGTGGTGGCCCACATGCGCGAGCCCGTGGACCTGCCGCCGCCACCGCCGCCGAGCCGGCAGCGGCCGCGCCCGTCGGCGGAGCCGCCGTTTGGGGAGCATCCCTTCACGCCGTTCGGCAGCGGACGGGCGGTGGTGGTCACCGGCCTCTCGCACGACGACGAGGGCCTGCCCCGCACGGGCTCGGCCCGCGCCAGCGAGCGGATGCTGCGGGCGACCGAGGCTCGGATGGCGGCGGACCCCGCCCTTGGCGGGCTGACGTCGTACCGGCTGGACGGTGCCCGCCTTGCGGTCCTGTCGTACGGCGTGACGGCGCGGGTGGCCCGAGCGGCCATCGACGCCCTGCGTGGCGCCGGCCAGGCTGTGGGCGGGCTGGAGCTGACGGTGCTCTGGCCCTTCCCAGAGCAGGGGGTGGTCGACCTGGCGGGGCAGGTCGACGCCATCCTGGTGCCCGAGCTGAACCTGGGCCAGATGGTGCTTCCGGTCAGGGCCGCCGTCGCCGGCCGCTGTCGGGTCGAGTCCCTGGGACGCGCCGACGGCACCCTGTTCCAGCCCGACGACCTGGTGGCGGCTGTGCGCGCCATGCCGCATGACAGCCCAGTGGGGAGGGAAGCGCGCCATGCCTAGGATCGGCGAGGACCTGCAGCGCTACCTGCGCACCGAGATGATGCCGACAGTGTGGTGTCCGGGCTGCGGGCACGGCAACATCGCGCGGGCGATCGCCGCCGCCCTGGAGCACCTCGCGTACGACCCGGAGCGCGTGGTGCTCGTCGGGGGGATCGGCTGCTCGGGCCGCACCCCCTTCTACTTCCGGACCAACGCGCTGCACACCACCCACGGCCGCGCCCTGGCCTTCGCCACCGGGCTGAAGCTGGCGCGCCCCGACCTCAAGGTCGTCGTCGTGACGGGCGACGGCGACGCCCTGGCCATCGGCGGCAACCACTTCATCCATGCGGCCCGCCGCAACCTGGACGTCGCGGTGGTCCTGTACAACAACAGCATCTACGGCATGACGGGCGGCCAGCAGGCCCCCACCACCCCGGTGGGCGCCCGCTCGACCACCTCCCTGAGCGGCGCCATCGAGCCCGCGTTCGACGCCGTGGAGCTGGCGATGGCGGCGGGAGCCAGCTACGTCGCCCGGACGACCACCTTCGATGTGCAGGAGATGCCGCTGCTGATCGCCGACGCCATCGAGCACCCCGGCTTTGCCCTCGTCGAGGTGCTCACCCAGTGCCCGACGTACTACGGGCGGCTCAACCGCCTGGGCGAGGCCCCCGAGATGCTGCTCTGGGAGCGCGACCAGACCGAGCCCGCGCAGGCGCCCATCACGCGCGAGGAGATGGCGGCCGGGCGCCCCATCGGCGTCTTCCGCCGCGAGGTGCGGCCCGAGTTCACCCGGTCCTACGCGGCCCTCTGCGAACGTCTTGGGGCGGGTGCCGATGGGTAGCGGGACACCGGCGGAAGCGCCGGCGGAGCCCCCGGGCGGCGTCGCCGCCGGGGGTGCAAGGGAAACGCCGGAGGATCGTGCGGGGGGACGAAGGAGGTGCCTGGCGGGATGCCTGACGCGATGACGGCCGAGGTGCGCGCGGCCCGGACCATGCGCAGGGAGCCGCTCGGCGTGCGGCTGTCGGGGCGCGGCGGCCAGGGGGTCATGCTGGCCGGCGCCATCTTCGCCACCGCCGCCATGTACGACGGGCGCCACGTCGTCGAGACGCCGACGTACGGGCCGGAGGCGCGGCTTGGCGCCACCAAGGTCGAGATCGTGCTGTCCGAGCATGAGATCGCCTTCCCGGCCGTCGAGAAGGCCGACCTGCTGCTCTGCCTCTCGCGGGATGCCTACGTGAAGTACGGCCGCGCGGTCGCGCCCGATGCGCTGGTGGTCGTCGACGAGACGGCGCTGCCCACGTCGGCCGACCTGCCCCCGGGGCTCGTCCGCCTGCCGCTGCGGGCCGTGGCGCGCGAGCTCGGCGCGGAGATGGTTACCAACGTCCTCGCCCTGGGGGCCATCGTCGGCCTGTCGGATGCGGTGTCGAGCCGCAGCCTGGAGCGGGCGGTCGAGGAGGCCGTCCGCGGCAAGGATGAGTTGCGCGAGGTCAACCGGCGTGCCCTGCAGGCCGGGCTCGATCTTGGACGTGCTGGCCGGGCGGCGGGTGGCGGCTGGGCGGGTGGCCGCGCGGCAGTGAGACGCGACTGAGCGAGCCCTGACGCCGCGAGTGCCGACGCATCGGGCCACGGCGCATCGGGCCACGGCATGGCGAGACGCGGCGTGGCGAACGCCAACCTGTCGGGGGCCAACCTGTCGGGGGCCGACCTGTCGGGCGCTGCCGCCTTGAGCGCCGACCTGTCGAGCGCCGATGCATCGCGCCCCGACCCGCCCGTCCCGCAGGGGGGCGCGCCCGCGCGATGAAGCAGCACCTGGACCGGTGGCTGATCGTGGCCGCCGTGCTGATCATCGTGCTGGTGGTGCTGGGCCTCAGCGAGCTGCTGGGGGGCGCGGCGCCGCCGCCGCTGGCCCTGCCCGACACGACCGCCGCGGCACCTGTGGGCCCCCTCGACGGCGCGTGGGTGGTCGGGCCGGGCTCGCAGGCGGGGTTCCGCCTCAATGCCCGCCTCCTCTGGCTGCGCACCGAGGCCGTGGGCCGGACGGAGGCCGTCAGCGGCACGATGGTGGTCGCCGGCGGCAGGGCGACGGCCGCGACCGTCCGCGTCGCCCTGAGCGATATCCACGTGGGCGGCCCGAGCCTGGCCCCGACCTACCGAGGCGCGCCGTTGGACCGGTCCCCCAGCGCCACGATCACGCTGGAACGGCCCCTCGCGCTCCACGCCACGGCCCCGATGACCGCACGCCTGGCCATCGATGGCATGACGCGCGAGGTGACCTTCACGACCCACTGGCGTCGCGACGCCCCCCGGCTTCAGGGCGCCGGGGTGCTGGACGTCAACCTCTCGGACTGGGGCATCACGCTGCCGCGCGGCAGCGCCTGGATCCGCTCGCTCGCGAACCGCGGGACGGCCGAGTTCCTGCTGGTCCTGCAGCCTAGTACAGCAGGCATCCATCGCGCCGGGGCCTGAAGGCGGCCTGGTCCGCCGCCCAACCCGCCACGATCTCCTCCGCCGCCCGCCCCGCCAACAGGTCGCGCCGGAGCGTGTCGCAGCCGGCGAGCCAGTCGAAGTGCGGCAGGCGGAACGTCAGCCGCTCCCCGTGCAGCCGGGCGATGGCGGCGAGCAGGTGCACGCCGAGGGCCGCCGGGCGCACGGCCTCGCGCTCGACGACGTGGAGCTGCACCCCCTCGCAGTCCTGCCCGGCGTACTTTCCGGCGAACGGGCGGAAGGCGGCCGGCCGCACGCGCACCCCCGGCAGCGCGCAGGCGGCCAGCTCCGTCGCCAGCCGCGCGCCGTCGATCCACGGCGCGCCGACGATCTCGTATGGCTTGGTGTACCCGCGCCCCTCGGTGACGTTGGTCCCCTCCAGCAGGCACGTCCCGGGGTAGAGCAG
>JAJYVM010000243.1 GCA_021792015.1 Bacillota bacterium
GCCGGTGGCGCTGGGTGCCTCCGTCCTGGGCTGCCGGCGGTCCCCGACGGTGCTGGGTAGCTCGGGCCGCAGCCTGCGCTGGTCGCCCAAAGTGACTCCACGCCCGCGCGGCACGCCAGCCTGCCGGCCAGCCACTGCCGCCGGCCCGCGCGGTGGGAGCCCGCGGGCCGCTCCTGGCCCGCGGCCGCCAAAGTCCCGCCTTGCGGCCCCCGCCGCGGCACTCGGCGCCCGCGGTCCGGAGGGCTGCCCGGCCCGGGGCCCCTGACGCCCCGCCCGCAGGTCCTCGCCTCTCCCCACGTAACGCGCGCTGGTCTCGCCGGTGTCCCCCCGGCCCCGATCCCGCGTGGGAAAGGCCCGCCGCCCGCCCGAGCCGGACCGGCTTCCGTCGCCGTCGTGGCGCGCGCCCGCTGACGGGGCGCGCGGCTGTGGCGATGCTCCCGCGACGGCCAGCGTGGGCAGGCGGTTGATGGCCGCCGCGACCTCGAAGGGCCGCGGACGGGCGTATTCGCCCGGGATCTGCCCCCGCCAGGGCGAGATGACGGCGAGCCCGGCCCGGTCGATCTCGGCGAACGCCTCGGCCACCGCCGCCGCGAGGGTCCGGCGCCCGTCCGCGTATCGTGCCCCGATCAGCTGCACAAGGTCGGCGATCGCCCGCGTCTGCCCTTCGTCCACCACCTGCGGCAGCCCCGAAAGGTCCACGGTGTCGTCATCCCAGGCCAGCGCCGCCCGGCCGCGCGGCCGGACCCGAGTATCCGCAGGAAACGACTCCGGGAGCGGCCGCCTTACGGCTGGCCGCTCCCAGGGCGTATCGGCCTCGGCGGCCCGCCCGCCGGGGATCGCCCCCACAATCTCCCGCGCGTGCCCGGTTGCGTCCTCGGCGCGGAAACCCCGCATGCGCAGCACCCGGTCGGCGACCTCCAGGAAGGCACCGTGCCCCCCTGCGACGAGTACCGTGGACACCCCGTCGCGCGCCATGTCCCGCAGGCGGTCGACGAGGGGGACGATCGGCTCCTCCGCCGGCGGGACCAGGGCCTGCATCTGCGCGTCGCGGGCCATGAAGTTGGCGGCCGAGCTGTCCTCGTCGATCAGCAGGCAGGTGCAGCCCATCTCCAGGGCCTCGGCGATGCCGGCCGCCTGGGAGGTGCTGCCGCTGGCGGCCGGACTGGTGAACGGCCCGGGCGGCGCACCGGGCACGCCATCGACAAACGAGGCCACGTCGACCCCCGTGACGCGCCGGCCCTCGTCGACGCGCACCGCACAGGCGTCCGTCACTGTCACGACGCGCTCACGGCCATCGCCGGGCACGTGCGGGTACACGCCGGCAGCCAGCGCCGCAAGCAGCGTCGACTTGCCATGGTAGCCGCCGCCCGCGATCAGCGTCACCCCGCGCGGCACGGCCATGCCGCGCACAGCTCCCGCATGCGGCAGGGCGACGGTTTCCGCCATCGACTCGGGCGCGGTGAAGGCCACAGCCCGCCCGGCCGGCAGCGGGGCCTCCGAACCGCCGCGCAGGCGAGGCAGGATCGCCCCGTCCGCCACGAACGCCACCCAGCCCCGCTCGTCCAGGACCTCACGCAGCCGCCGGCCGTCCGCGTACGCCTCCAGGTGGGCACGCAGCCGCCGCCCGTCCAGGGCCTGGCGGCGAAGGGCGTGCTGCACGGCCTCTGGCACGGCGCGCAGGAGCAGGGCCATCGCCTGGCGCCCCAGCACCCGGCGGTCGTCCGCCGGCAGGGCGACACCGAAGCGCAACTCGAGGTCGGCACCCTCCCAGACGAGCGCTGACCGCTCCAGCACCTCGGGCCCGACGGGCGGCAGGCGCAGGTCGGGGATCTCGACCGACGCCGCGATGAAGGCGCGCAGCAGAAAGTCCAGCAGGGGCAGGCGATCAGACGGCGCGACATCGGCAAAGCCGGCGTCGGCGACCGGGAGCGTGACGCGCAGCCGTGATGGCGGCGCGAACGGATCCGGCTGCACGCGGTCGACGTGCAGGACCATGTCGGGCAGGCGGTAGCTTCCGACCAGGTCGCGGTATGCCCCGAACGGGCGGCCGTCGATCCGGCCAAGGGTCGCGCGCAGCACGGCAGCCTCGAACACGGTCCGTCCCCCTGTCCTAAGATAGTAGCCCGTGGGCGGGGCAGGCTGCGACCCGAGGGGATCAACATCAAGAATCCGCTGGAGTACCTGCCCGGCGGGCCGCCACAGCACCGCCAGGCCGGCATCATGGCCCACTTTCGCGGCGAGGACGCCGCGGCCGCCGCCGAGCGCGACCTGCGGGACGCCGGAAATTGCATCTCGCAAGCCTGCCGCCATCCATGGCTCCGGGCCCGCCGCGACCGCATCAGCGCGGCGGTCAGCGCCGAAAGGCGCCTGCCTGTGGCCACCGACCTGACCGGCCGGCTCGACCCGCCCGGGCCGGTGCTGGTCGCCGTGGCCATCGAGGGCGACCGCTACGACACGGCCCTGCGCATCCTGCGGCGCCACGGGGGCGAGATGGCGCCGGGAGGCCGCCGCGGTTTCGGCGAATGCGCATCCTCCGCCGCCACGGGGGCGAGATGGCGCCGTTCGCCGGCGGCAGGGGTCGGCGAATGCGCATCCTGCGCCGCCACCGGCACGAAATGGCATCTTGGGCCAGCCGTTGGGGACGGCCACACGCAGCCGTCACAGCCGCCGGCCGGCCGCAGCGCACGCCCGACCGGGGCGGCCAGGCGGGTCGTCATCGCCCATTCGCCGCCGGGGAGCGGCAGCCCAGCGCCGGAGCCGCCGCTCCCGCCCGCTACCAGGCCACGAATTCCTGCTCCACCAGGGGCTGGAGGTGGGCCACCGCCTGGGCAACCGTGAACGGGCCGAACTCGGCCTGCACCAGCCGGCAGATGGTGTGGAGGCTGTGCTCGCCGTCGCAGAGGTTCATGAGCTCGAACACCTTCTGGCCGTGGCGCGGGTCCTGCCGCCCGGCCGCGCGCTCGGCCTCCGCCCATCCGGAGACGCGGGCCTCGACGTCGCGCCGCGGGAACGAGCCGGCATAGAGGCGCCGCGGGCGCCGATCGGCTTCGGCCTCGGGCTCAGGCGCCGCGGGCCGGACCTCCGCGCCCAGCGTTTCGAGCAGCCGCCCGCGCTCGGCCGCCGCCGCCGCCACGAGGGCAGCGCCCCGCCGCTCGGCCAGGGCCCCGGCCGACTCCGCCTCCGCGGGCGGCAGCAGGGCGGCGGCCGTGCGCAGGGCGTCGGATCCCACCTCGCCCATCACGGTGAGCCGCTCGGCCCACTCGGCGGCCTGCTCCGCACCGGCGGCGAGCCCCTGGTCCACGGCTGTGGCCAGCCGGCGGCGCGCGCCGGAATCGGCGACCCCGATGAGCTCGCGGACCGATGCCGGGTCGGTCGCCGCGAACGCATAGGCGAGCGCCGCGGCCGCCGTGCCTGTTCGGCGCAGCGTGTCGGGGCTGACCTTGTCCGGGGTGTCGAGGTTGGTGTGGTAGAACCGGTCCGGCCACTCGAAAAAGAAGACGCACGGGGTCCGGTAGGCGCCGTCGACCAGCACGGCGTGGTCGGAGGCGCTGGCGAACGGGGTGGCCGCGTAGGTGAAGTTCGGGATCGAGATGTCGCCTTGGTGCAGCCGCCCCCGGCCGGCGACGAGGCCGAGGATATGGGTTCCCACGTCATTCATGCACGACGGCACGCTCCACGGCGTGCAGACGAGGTTGGTGATCGCGTGCGTCACGGCGTGGTCGGCCCCGACCATATCGAGATTGACGCCGCCCACGCAGCTGCGGATACGCGCGGGATCGCCCTCGACGTACGCATGCGTCCCGGAGATCTCGGGTACCAGCAGCAGGCGCAGGGTCCGGCGCGGCGGCGGCAGGTCTCCGGCGGCGATGGCGGACCGCAGGGCACGGAAGATCTCCACCCCGCTCGCGGCGCCGCTGCAGTTGTCGTTGGCCCCCACCATCAGGGAGTGGCCCTCCATGATGTGGGCGATGACCCACACCTCCTGCGCCGCCAGGTCGCTGCCGGAGATGGTGGCCGTTGTGGCCTCCATCTCCCCCGGCCCGAAGCCGGCGTCGACGGTGGCGTGCAGCCGGACCGGGCCCTTCCGGAGCAGGGCGCGCAGCTCCTCGGCCTGGCGATAGGACAGCGCGAAGCCGAACCCGCGCGGATGGCCCGGGTCTTCGGGGTTGAGCCCCGCGGAGACGATCGCGTCCGGAAGATCGAACCGGTTGCGCTGCACGCTCGGGTCGTCGGCGCCGCGGTAGATGCCGGCCAGCAGCACGCCGGCCGCCCCGTGGCGGTCGATGGCCATGCGCGCCACCTCGCGCCCGCCGCCGTCGGCCAGCACGACCCGGCCGGCCACCTCACGGCCCTCGTAATGCTCCGCGCGGTCGCCCGCCCCGACGTCCACGAGGTCGAACATCCCTTCGGTGCTCCGTGACAGCGCCGCTAGCACCATGGGCTCGCGCTCGAAGTCGGCGATCAGCCGGCTCTCCGGCTCGACCACGGCGAGCCGCCCCGCCCGCGGCGTCCAGACCCCCGCGGGCCCGTGCGGCCCGTAGCGGGACTCCGCGCTGACAGGAAACCGCAGCCGCTCATGAGGGATGTCGTCCAGCCCCGCCTCGCAGATCTCCAGGCAGCGCCGGGCGCCGGCCGTGCCGACGGGCCGGCGGACCACGGACAGGGCGGCGTCGAGCCGCCAGGCCCGCTCCCCGGAGTAGTGGCGGAAGAATGCATCGACCGTCGCCGCCAGGCTGGGCACGTCAACCACTCCTCTAGCTGTAGGTCACGCGCGGATCCAGCAGCATGTAGATCATGTCGACCGCGAAGTTCGCCAGGATCACCAGGACCGCGGAAAGCATCGCCGTACCCATGACCACGGGCACGTCCAGGTTCGTGGCCGCCTGGTAAAAGAGCTGGCCGAGGCCGGGCCAGGCGAACACGGTCTCGATGATGACGATGCCGGAGAGCAGGCCCGCCAGCTGCAAACCGCCGATGGTGACGACCGGCAGCAGGGCGTTGCGGGCGATGTGGCCGACGTTGATCCGCCCGGCGCCCAGGCCCTTCGCCCGAGCCGTGCGCACGTAATCCTCCTGGCGCACCTCGGCCATCTGCGTTCGCAGCAGGCGCTGGTACGTGGCGGCCCCGATCACGGCCAGCGTGAAGGCCGGCAGGATCACATTGCGGATGTGGGGCGGCGGCCCGTAGCCGCCAAGGGGCAGAATCCCGAGCTTGAAGCCCACCAGGTACAGCAGGACGACGCCGAGGAAGAAGTCCGGCAGTGCGTTAAAGACGAGGGCGATGGTTGTCAGAATGAGGTCTGCCCGCCCGCCGGGCTTCACGCCCGCGAAGAAGCCGGCCGTCAGCCCGAAAAGCAGGGTCCAGACGAAGGCCGTGATGGCCAAAAGCGCGGTGGCCGGGGCCCGTTGCGCGATCTCCTCGGTCACGGGCAGGTCGGTCTGGTAGCTGTGGCCGAGGTCGCCGTGCAGCACGTGGCCCATGTAATCGAGGTACTGAACGTACGACGGCTTGTCGAGGCCGTAGTACTTCTCGATCTGGGCGATGACCTGCGGCGTCGCCTTGTCGCCGGCAATCGCGTCGACGGGGTTGGCGGGCACCAGGAACACCACGAAGAAATTGATGACGGACACGACGAAGAGCGTGACCACCATCCAAAAGCAGCGCCGCACGACATAGCTCCACACTGCGCAGGTCCCCCCGCGGAAGGCGGGAGGGGCGGGGCCCCTCCCGCGGCTCGGCCTAGTGGGACGCGAGACTGACCTTGGTCCAGTCCGTGTACAGGATCGGGTTCAGCAGGATGTCGGGCGTGCGCGGCTGCACCCACGGCTGGAACAGTCCGTCGTACACCCCGAACCAGAGGTAGACCCAGGGCGCGTCGGTATGGGCGATGGCGTCGGCCTGGGAGTACAGCTGCACCCGCTGCGCCTGGTTGGTGATCGAGTCGGCCTTCTCGACCAGGGCGTCGAACTGCGGGTTGTTGTACGTGGTCCGGTTCAGGGGCGAGTGCCCGTCGACCAGCAGGTAGAGGAAGTCCTCCGCGTCCGGGTAGTCGAGCAGCCAGCCGCCGATGCCGAATGCGATCTTTTTCGCGAG
The DNA here is from genome assembly GCA_021792015.1 of Bacillota bacterium. Classification (GTDB taxonomy): domain Bacteria; phylum Bacillota; class Sulfobacillia; order RBS10-35; family JAJYVM01; genus JAJYVM01. The sequence goes on from JAJYVM010000243.1 coordinate 6,094, forward strand.
GTACTTCTGCTGGTAGGGGGCCGGCTGCATGTCGACGATGTTCATCTTCACGCCGACCTTGGCGTACATCGACTGCACGATCTGTGCGAGCTTCGTGTTCTGGTCGCTCGGTA
>JAJYVM010000244.1 GCA_021792015.1 Bacillota bacterium
ATCCATCGACCCCGCAATCGCACGGGGGGAACCCGTGCGATCCATCCGGGCGCGGGCGCGGCCGCCTGCATCCGGTGAACCGGCTTGCGACACGCGGGCCTGCTGCTTCCGGCCGACCACCCGCGCCCCGCCGGACCCACCGCATCCGGCCGAGCCGCCCGCGGCCCGCGGACCTGCCGCATGCGGGCAACCGCCCCCGCCCCGTTGGGCCCGTCGCGGCCTGCCATCCTATTGCATCCGGACGCCCGCCGCTTGCACGGGCCCGCCCTGAGGCATGGCGGCTCCCTGGGCTCAGGGACACCCAGGGCGACGCCCGCCGGCCGCGCCTGGCGGCTCCACGGCGGGGTGCTCGACCAGCTTCGGCCGGCACTCACCCGCGGCGCAGGCGCCACCCTGAACGGCCCGCTCCGTCACTTCGGGCCCCGGCGTCACCGTCCCGGCCAGGCGGGCGATCTCGCCCATGATCTGGCTATCGACGATGGCGCTCAGCTCGCGGCTCCGCAGCCGCCCGGCCGGCGCCCGCAGGCGGATCGGATCCCCGAATCTCACCTCGAGGCCGCCACGAAAGCCGTAGCCGCCACGGATGCCGACCGGCACGACCGCCGCGCCCGTCCGCAGGGCCAGCAGGGCCGCACCCGGCGCGCCCTTGCCGAGGTCGCCCGTCCTGCTGCGCGTACCCTCCGGGAACAGGACCAGCGCCCCCTGGCGATCCAGAACCGCCAGCGAGCGCCGCAGCGCCGTCCGGTCCGCGGCGTGGCGCCGGACCGGAAACGCCCCAACCATGCGCAGGATCGGCCCCAGCATCGGGTAGCGGAACAGCTCCATCTTGGCGATGTACCAGGCCCGCCGCCGGACCAGGGCGCCGACCAGGATCGGATCCCAGACGCTGCGGTGATTGCCGCAGACCAGCACGGGCCCGCGGGCGGGGACGCGCTCGGCGCCGGTTACACGCACGCCCATGTAACCCTGGAACCAGAGACGCAAGAGCGCCCACAGCGGCCAATACGCCAGGATATCAGTTCCCTGCCCGTCGCGCGCCACCCGGGCAAAGCGCCAGGATCCGCGCCACAGTCTGCTCGACGTCCAGGTCCGTCGTGTCGATCTCCACCGCGTCGGGCGCCCTGGCCATCTGGGCGTGGTCCCAGCTGTCGCGTCGCGCCAGGTCGCGCCCAACTTCCTCCAGATCGGCCGGGCGGCCCTGCTGGCGCAGCTGCAGGTAACGCCGCCGCACCCGCACGCCGAGGTCGGCCGTCAGGTAGACCTTGCAGTCCGCGTGCGGGAGCACCACCCGGCCGATGTCGCGGCCGTCCATCACCACGCCGCCGGCCTCCGCCAGGCGCCGCTGGGCCGCGATGAGGACGGCCCGCACCCCAGGCACGCCCGCCACGCGCGGCACGGCCTCCTCGACCTCCGGGGTGCGAACGGCCTCGGTCACGTCCTCGCCGCCGAGGAGCACCCGCGACACGCTGCCCTGACCCGGCCGGAGCGTGACATCCGCCCTCGCCGCCAGTGCCTCCAGGCCGGCCGGCTCGTCGAGGCCGGTCCCGGACCGCAGCGCCGCCAGGGCGACCGCGCGGTACATGGCTCCGGAGTCCAGGTAAAGGCACCCGAGCCGCTCCGCGACGGCGCGGGCGACGGTGCTCTTGCCCGCACCCGCCGGCCCGTCGATGGCCACGACCGGCCCCTTCGACAAACGGCCCAGCCCCCTCGGCATTCGACGCCGCCCGGTGCAATCCCCTGCACGGAACGAGCTATCGATCCGGACGCAGTTGCTTCGCGCCGCGCAGATACACATGGCGTGCGGGCTCCGCCCCGCCGCCGGTCACCGTGAGCATGACCCGCACCAGGCGCCCGGGTGCGCCGGGTACGTCCACCTCGGCGGCGCACAGCATCGGCGCGTCGGTCCAGCCCAACATCTCGCGCGCCGCCCGTGCCGGAAACGCGGCATTGAGGTCCGGGGTCAGCGTGAAGATGACGCTGACCACATCCCGCGCCGCGAACCCATTGGCCTGCTGCAGGGCGATCAGGAGGTCGGCTGTGGCCGTGAGGATGGCCTCTTCGGTGTTGGCGGCGACTTCGTTGGCACCGCGGATCCCCCGGATCGCCATTGCCACCCCCGTGCGGCACCGGCAGAGGCAAGCCACTGCAACGTCGCTGGCCCGCAAATTATAGCATGCGCCAGAAACGGGCGGCAAACCGGCGCTGCCGGCTCGGGGAGCCCTCCGGCAGGCTCAGGGCGCCAAACGCACGCGCCCGAGCGGCACGATGTCGCCGCGGGTGGTGACGCGGGCGCCGGGGGCCGGCTCGGAAAGTCCCTTGGCCTCCACGACCTCGAAGGTGAGCGGCTGGGGGTAGGAGGTGGCATCCACCTCCAGCAGATCGCCCGGTGCGACAGCCACGGTCACACTGCCGCCGGAAAAGCGCGCCACCGGGACCGCGTCGCGCAGCAGGACGGCCCTGGGCGCGCTCGGACGGCTGAGCAGGTCCACCCGGACCACAAGGTCGCTGGCGGGCGTCGGCGCCAGGGCCCGGACCGTGGACGTCCCGCCGCCGGCGCCCGTGACGTCGGCCGCGAACAGCGTGGCGACAGGGTTGGGCAGGGGCGCGCCCGTGACGGCCGCCCCGACCACCTGCGCGCCAACCCAGACGGCACATGCCAAGGCGAAGGCGGCCCAGATGCGGCGCCCCGTCGCGTGCTCACCCCTGTCTCGGGTATGTGGGTGGTGCCGGCGGCAGACCTCAGGTGCCACCGCCGGCCTCCGCCCAGCGCCGGTACCACCGGGCCAGGACGGCGGCGGCTGGCTTGCCGCGCGGGGTGTAGCCGCGATCGAGCGTGCCGCCGGCGTGGTCGGCCGTGCTGGGGTTGTCCCACCAGAACCAGAGGGCGCCCATCAACCACGGCTGCGGGGTCAGGGCTCGGAAGGCCGCGCGGAAGGCGGCGACCTGCAGCGCGGGATCCGGCGGGGCGGCCCGGTTGAACACGGCGGGGTCCGCGGTGGACCCGCGCTCGCTCCTGTAGCCGATCTCCGTCAGCAGCACCGGCTTTTGGGGGTGCCAGGCGGCGATCTGGACGAGCCAGGGCTGCCAGGCGGCCAGGAGCTGGCCCTCCGTCGGATTGGGTCCGGGCGCCAGGGGGAAGTAGGCGTCGATGCCGATCCAGGTCAGATCGCTCCAGAAGCCGATGGACCGGTACTGCGGCCAGTCGGCCGCGTAGGTCAGAGGCCCAGCGAACGCCCGGCGGGCGGTGGCGATGACGCGGCGCCACTGCGCCGGCTGGCTGACGTCGCTGGAGGACATCTCGGTCCCCACGACCAGGGCCCAGGCGCCGCCCAGGGTCGCCAGGCGGGCGTAGTGGGCGATGAAGGCGCGGTAGCTGGCGAACCAGGCCGACCAGCTCCGCGGCCGGATCAGGGCCCGCCACGTGCCGTCGCGCACGTCGACGAACGGCTTGAGCACGACCCGCAGGCCCAGGCGCCTCGCCGTCGCCATGGCGTGCAGCACGCAGGCGTCGGTGGGGCTGAGCCCCGGCCAGGGCGCGATGGTCGTGGACGCCGCCGTGGCCTGGTACCAGACCGGCACCAGGGCCAGGGTGTTCACGTGCAGGGCGGGCAACTCGCCAAGCCTGGCATCGGAGGTCGCGCCGCAGAAGACCCTGGCGCTGTATCCGGCGTACGTCATGCCACGGACGGACAGATGCCAGGCGGGGCCGGGGGCCGGCTGCCGCCCACAGCTCGCAAGGAGGGCCGCCAAGGCGAGAAGCCACCACAGCCGGCGCCGACACCAGGCCACGCCACCAGGGCTATGCGGTTGGCCTGAGGCTCAGGCGCCGACGATCGGCTTCCGGTCGAGCCTGTGCTCGGCGTACACGTGGCGCACGGTACCCGTGTGGTAGCGCATGGCGATCGAGTGCGTCCTGGCGCGGCCGCCCGCCGCGAAGGTCACCCCGCGCAGGAGATCGCCCGTGGTGATCCCCGTCGCCGAGAAGATCACGTCCTCGCCCCGCACCAGGTCGTCCAGGCGCAGGATGCGGCGCGGATCGCCACCCAGCATGGACGCGGCGCGCGCGGCCTCGACCTCGTCCGTCGGCGCCAGGCGCCCCTGGAGCTCGCCGCCCAAGCAGCGCAGGGCGGCTGCCGCCAGGACCCCCTCAGGTGCGCCACCCTTGCCCAGCATCAGGTCGATGCCCGTCTCGGGCATCGCCGTCGCCATCGCCGCCCAGACGTCCCCGTCGCTGATCAGCTTGATGCGCGCGCCGACGGCGCGCACGGCGGCCACGATGTCCGCGTGCCGCGGCCGGTCCAGCAGGATCACCGTGACCGCCTCCGGCTCCTTGCCGAGCGCCCGGGCCACGGCCCGCACGTTGTCGCCGGGCGGGGCGTCCAGGTCCACGGCGCCGGCCGCCCCCGGCCCCACGGCGATCTTGTCCATGTAGATGTCCGGCGCGTGCAGCAGGCAGCCGCGCGGCGCGACCGCCAGCACGGCGATGGCATCGGGCAGCCCCTTGGCCACGAGGTTGGTGCCCTCGATGGGGTCGACGGCCACGTCGACGGGCGAGCCGCCGCCGCCGACCGCCTCGCCGATGTACAGCATCGGCGCCTCGTCCATCTCGCCCTCGCCGATGACGACGGTCCCGTCGATGTCGACGGTCTGCAGCATGGCCCGCATGGCGGCGACCGCCGCCCCGTCGGCCGTGTTCTTGTCGCCGCGCCCCATCCAGCGCGCGGCGCCCAGGGCAGCGCCCTCGGTCACGCGGACCAGTTCCAGCGTCAGCTCGCGCTCAAGCGCCACCGGCCATCCCCCTCCCCGCCCGCCGCCGGGTCAGGCGGTCAGCTCTCCTGGCGCGACGGCCAGATCGCGTCGGGGTTACCGACGAAGACCTGGGCCGCGCGGGGCTCCCCTGCCACCTCCACCTCGACGTCGCGGCGGTAATAAAAGGGCGGAGTCTCGTCCGTGCCCTCATAGTGGTCAAACGCGGAAAGGTCCTTGACGTCGATCTCCCACAGCAGACCCTCGACCTGGGCCCCGGCCGTGGTGTCGGGCAGGATGATCGGGTAGCCGTGGGGCGTGTCGTGCTTGCGGTAGCCCCGCAGCCAGGCGACGACGGGTTCGGCCAGCCGGCGGCCGGCCAGGGCCTCCATGCGACCCCGGCGGGTCAGCGTGCCATAGGTGAAGAGCCACATCGCCATCACCTCTTCTGCTGGGCGCGGCCCTTGGCCACGGCGCGCAGGGGCCGGAAGCCGCGCTCGCGCAGGGCGCGGGCCAGCTCCGCCTCGACCCGGGCGCAGCGCTGGTAGAGCCGGTTCTGGCTCAGGCGCAGGCTCCCGCCCAGCACGGCCGTGTCTCCCAGCGAGCTCAGCAGGTCCAGCAGCGGCGCCCGCAGGCCCTTGCCGACCGACGTGCGCAGGCCGGCGCCATTGAGCCACTTGGCCGGGGGCGGCGCCTGGCCCTCGGCGTAGAAGCAGATGCGGAGGGCGCAGCCCATGAACTGCGTCAGGCCGTCGAGGACGGCATAGGGCTGGCCGCGGCGCAGCGACCAGGCCAGGGAGGCCCGCCGCCGGCGCAGCTCGTGGAAGCTGGAGGCGATCTTCGCCTCCCAGACGGCCCTGGGCGGCTCCGGCGGGTTCGCCCAGAGGGCCGTGGCCTGCCCGTGCGGATCGTGCAGCACGACGCCGTGCCGGACCAGGAAGAGCGCCTCATCCTCGCCCGCCGCGGCGGCCTCGCGCAGATCCTCCAGGCCGCGCGCGACCACCCGGAAGCGCTGGGCGCGGCCGTCGGTCGGGGGAGGCGCCACCGCGCGGTCCGCGCCCGGGGTCAGCACCAGGAAGTCCAGCCCCGAGTAAGCGTCGGCGTACTCGGTCACGGCCGAGCCGCAGAGCACGATCGCGATGTCGTCGCGGCGGGCGGCGTACGGCGCCTGCGCCAGCAGCCGCTCGGCGACCACCTGGCGCGCGCGCTCGAGCACACCCTCACGCACCGTCATGCCCGGCCCGCCCTGGGCAGGATCGCCCGATCCGGCCGGCCGGCACGCCCGACCGCCACCCTGTCGCGAACGCCGCCCGGCTCGCGGAACGGCACCACGTGGTCGTCGACCTCCGCCACCTCCACCATGTCGCCCACGATCCCCTGCATCATCCCCGCATCCCCGCATCCCCGCATCCCCGCACGGGCCGGCCCGCGG
>JAJYVM010000245.1 GCA_021792015.1 Bacillota bacterium
CCGCCGGAGCTGCTGGCGAAGATCACGCCGGTGTCGGGCCGGACGGCGATCGAGGCGCTCTCGGCGCCACCAAAGTCGAACCACTCGCGGTCGAAGATGCCCGACATCTCCGAACGGCTGGGCACCGACAGGGTGGTGTTGTCCTGCTGGCTGCCGTACAGGCGGTAGGGAGAGCGCCCATCGGTCACGACCTTGTAGAACTCGGCCGTCGGCTGGTTGTAGATCGTGGACCACGAGAAGCCGCCGTCGAAGCTGACGCACACCCCGCCGTCCTGGGCGATGATCATCCGCCGCGCATCCCGCGGGTCGATCCACAGGTCGTGGTGGTCGGGGTGGGGCGTTGCCACCGGGCTGAACGTCCTGCCGCCGTCGATCGACCGCCACGCGAAGTTGTTCAGGGCGTAGAGGGTGTCCGCGTCCTGGGTGTCGGCGTAGATGTTGCTGTAATACCAGGCGCGCGAGCGCAGGTCGCGCTGCTCGTTCAGCCGCTGCCAGCTGCGCCCGGCGTCGTCGGAGCGGTGGATGCCGCCCTCGTCATGCTCCACCAGGGCCCAGATCCGGCCGGCGCGCACCGGGGAGACGGCGAGGCCGATGCGTCCGATCACGCCGCTCTGGGGCAGCCCCGGCGCACGGGTGATCTCGGTCCAGGTGTCGCCGCCGTCCGCCGACTTGAAGAGGCCCGAGCCGGGTCCGCCGCTGGTCAGGCTCCACTCGGTGCGCCGCACCTGCCAGAGGGCCGCGTAGAGCACGCGCGGGTTCGTGGGGTCGAGGATCAGCTCGATGCAGCCCGTGTCCTCGTCGCGGTAGAGCACCTTCTGCCACGTGCGGCCCCCATCCCGCGAGCGGTAGACGCCGCGGTCCGGCCCCGGCCCGTAGATGTGGCCCAGCGCGGCGACGTAGACGAGGTCGGGGTCGTCAGGATGCACGCGCACGCGGGCGATGTGACGTGTGTCGGCGAGGCCGAGGCGCTGCCAGCTCGCCCCGGCGTCCGTGGAGCGATACATGCCGTCGCCATAGGACACGTTGCCCCGGATCGAGCACTCGCCCATGCCGGCGTACACCACGTTGCTGTCCGACGGAGCGATGGCCAGAGCGCCGACCGAAGCCGCGCCGAGCCAGCCATCGCCGACGTTCTCCCACGTGACGCCGCCGTTTGTGGTCTTCCAGATACCGCCGCCGCCGGCGCCGAAGTAGAAGGTCTGGGGCTCGCGCGGATCGCCGACGCAGGCCGACGAGCGCCCGCCGCGATGGGGGCCGACGCAGCGCCAGAGCAGCGAGGCGTAGGGTCCGATTCCGGCCGGGTCCGCCATGGGGGCATCCCTCCGCATTCGCTCACTTCGCACGCATCCCCCGTGTTCCTCCCCCCGTGTTCCTGCCCGCTTGGTCCCGCCCTGGCGGCCGCGGCGGCAGGGTCCGGACTCCCTTGCTCGTGCGGGTCCGGCGGCGACGCGCCATGACGCCCTCGCCCCCTCGCACGGGGAAACCCGCATGCCCGGCCCAGGGCCGCCACCGCCCGCCCGGCAGATCGCCATGCTCGACGAGACGGAGCGCCCCAGGATGCTCCTGGGGCGCCGCGGTGAAGCCCTATGTCACGAGCCCGGGCCCGAGCCGCGCTCAGCGCAGGTCGAAGCGGTCGAGGTTCATGACCTTGTCCCACGCCGCCACGAAGTCCTCCGCGAACTTCCGCCCGGCGTCGCCGCAGGCGTAGACCTCGGCGATGGCGCGCAGCTGGGAGTTGCTGCCGAAGATGAGGTCCACGGACGTGCCGGTCCACCGGACCCTGCCCGTCGCACGGTCGCGGCCCTCGTAGACGTGCTCGGTCGAGGTGGCGCGCCACTCCGTGCCCATGTCGAGCAGGTTCACAAAGAAGTCGTTGGTCAGCGCCTCGCGCCGGCTCGTGAAGACGCCGTGCGGGGAATGACCCGTGTTGGCCCCCAGGACCCGCAGGCCGCCCACCAGGACGGTCACCTCGGGCGCGGTCAGCCCGAGCAGGCTCGACCGGTCGATCAGCGCGTCCTCCGGCCGGCGGCGGTCTCCGGCGCGGAAGTAGTTCCGGAAGCCGTCCGCCGTCGGCTCGAGCACGGCGAAGGAGGCGGCGTCGGTCTGCTCGGCCGATGCATCCGTCCGTCCCGGCGCGAATGGAACCTGCACCTCGTGCCCCGCGTTCTTGGCGGCCTGCTCGACGGCGGCGCACCCGCCGAGGACGATCAGATCCGCCAGGGACACCCGCTTGCCACCGCGCTGGGACGCGTTGAAGTCGGACTGGATCTCCCCCAGGGTGTTCAGCGCCGTCGCCAGCTCGGCGGGGCTGTTGACCTCCCAGTCCTTCTGCGGCGCGAGGCGGACGCGCGCTCCGTTGGCGCCGCCGCGCTTGTCGCTGTCGCGGAAGGTCGAGGCCGACGCCCACGCGGTCGCAACCAACTGGGAGATGGACAGACCCGAGGCCAGGATGCTGCGCTTGAGCGCCGCGATGTCATGGGCGTCGACCAGCGGGTGGTCGACCGCCGGGACCGGGTCCTGCCAGATGAGCTGCTCGGTGGGGACCTCGGACCCGAGATAGCGGGTGATGGGCCCCATGTCGCGGTGGGTGAGCTTGAACCAGGCCCGCGCGAAGGCGTCCGCGAACTCGTCCGGATGCTCGTGGAAGCGCCGCGCGATCGGCTCGTAGATGGGGTCGAACCGCAGCGCCAGGTCCGTCGTGAGCATCATGGGGGCATGGCGCTTCGATGGATCGTGGGCGTCGGGCACGGTGTCGTCCGCGCTCCGGTCGGTGGGACGCCACTGGAAGGCGCCGGCCGGGCTCTTCACCAACTCCCACTCGTAGCCGAAGAGGTTGTCGAGGAAGCCGTTGTCCCACCTGGTCGGCGTGCTGGTCCAGATGACCTCGGGGCCGCCCGTGATCGCATCATCGCCCTTGCCGGTTCCAAAGCTGTTCTTCCAGCCCAGACCCTGCTGCTCGATCGGGGCGCCTTCGGGCTCGGGTCCGACGTGCTCGGCGGCGGGCGCGGCCCCGTGGGTCTTGCCGAAGCTATGCCCGCCGGCGATGAGCGCCACGGTCTCCTCGTCGTTCATGGCCATGCGGGCAAACGTCTCGCGGACGTCACGGGCAGCGGCGACGGGATCGGGCTGGCCGTTCGGACCCTCGGGGTTCACGTAGATCAGGCCCATCTGCACGGCGGCAAAGGGATTGGCCAGCTGGCGATCGCCGCTATACCGCTCGTCGCCAAGCCAGGTCCGCTCCGGGCCCCAGTAGATGTCCTCCTCCGGCTCCCAGACGTCCTCCCGCCCGCCACCGAAGCCAAAGGTCCTGAAGCCCATGGACTCCAGGGCGCAGTTCCCGGCCAGGATCATCAGGTCGGCCCAGGAGATCTTCCGGCCGTACTTCTGCTTGACCGGCCAGAGCAGGCGGCGCGCCTTGTCGAGGTTGGCGTTGTCCGGCCAGCTGTTGAGCGGCGCAAACCGCTGCGTCCCCGAGCCGGCGCCGCCACGGCCGTCATGAATCCGGTACGTACCCGCACTGTGCCACGCCATGCGGATGAACAGGGGCCCGTAGTGGCCGAAGTCGGCCGGCCACCAGTCCTGGGACGTCGTCATCACCTTGGCGATGTCCGCCTTCACGGCCGCGAGGTCGAGCGTGGCAAACTCGGCCGCATAGTCGAACTTGGCGCCCATGGGGTCGATCAGCGGCGAGTTCTTGGCGAGCGGCCGGAGGTTCACCTGCTCGGGCCACCACCGCTGGTTGGCCAGGGAACCGGTGAGGTTGCTCGGGCGCACGGCTGCGGGCGAGGACCCCTCGGGGCGGCCGGTCATCGGCTTGGCGTCGTCGTTGCTCATGGCGCTCCCTCCCTGTTCATCTGAGTTCGCTTCATGTCGCGCCGGCTCATCTCGCCTCACGCGGCGGCTGCCGCCTGCTGGCAGTCGGGGGCAACGCCCCCAATGGATGACCTCCGCCTCTTCGACGGTGACGAATCCGTGGCCATCAGCCGCCTGCAGGCACAGCGGCGCGCCCGCCGCGCAATCGAGTTCGCTCACGACGCCGCACACCCGGCAGACCGGGTGGTGGTGGTCGGCGACCCGGTCCTCGTAGCGCGCCGGCAAGTGCGCCGGGCTGGGACCGCCTGACGTCAGACGGCACCGCTCTGGGCCGCGCACGACCACCCCGGGCTCATCCGCCGAGCCGTGCCGATGGATGGCGGGGCACCGCGCGCGGGACGGCCAGACGCCGCGCCGTCACATGAAGAGCGTGCTGGCGCAGAAAGGTCTGGAATATCTGCCGTGGGCATGGTTACACTATTAGTCGAGTTTTGGACTCCGTCAACGCTTCGCGCGCGCACCCCGCCAGGGGTTTGTCGCAGCGAGCACAGACCGCGGTGATGCCGGCGGAGCCCGCGCCATATGACAGGTTTGCCGGTCTTCCCGCCGCGCCGGCGCCGGCGCCAAGCCGTCCGTGCCGGGGGCCCACCGGCTCCGGGCGCGCGGCTCCGGCCACGATGCTTCGTCCCCAGCGCCCGCGGCTGCCGGGGGCGGTTTCTCGCTCAGGCACGGAGGTGGGTCGGACCTTGCCGAAGGGTTGGCTGAGGCTCCTGGTCGCCGAGGCGCTGGGCACATTCTTCCTGGTGTTCCCGGGAGCAGGCGCGCCCATCCTGGACAAGGTGACCGGCGGATCGGTCGGCCTGCTCGGCATCGCCATCGCCAACGGCCTGGGTCTGGCCATCGGCATCACGGCGACGATGAACATCTCGGGCGGCGCCCTTAATCCCGCGGTGGCCATCGCCCTGTGGGCCGCCAAAAAGCTCAAGCCCGTCCTCGTCATCCCGTACATCCTCGCAGAGCTCGTCGGCGCCATCATCGCCGCGCTCCTGCTGGCGGCGATCTTCCCGGCCGCCGCCGCGGCCTCCACCCACCTCGGCGCGCCCGCGCTGTCGCAGATCAACCCGGGCCAGGGCGTGCTGCTGGAGGGCTTCATGACGTTCCTGCTCGTCACGGCCGTCTTCCTCACGGCTGTGGACGAGCGCGCGCCGAAGGTCGGCGGCTTCGGCATCGGCGTCATCGTGATGGTCGACGTGCTGATGGGCGGGCCCCTCACGGGCGCCGCCATGAACCCCGCTCGGGCCTTCGGGCCTGCCCTCGTGGCCGGCTTCTTCACGAACCAGTGGATCTGGTGGGTGGGTCCGATCCTGGGCGGTCTGCTGGCTGCGGCGCTGTACACCGGCGTGCTGGCCACCCGGACGCCGCCCGCCGCGCCCGCGCCGGCCCCGTCTCCCCGCTCCGGCCAGGCTGGTGCCGGCGGCCGCCAGGGCGGAGGCAAGCGGCGCTGAGCTGACGGCCGCGACCGCGGTCGCACCGTCCTCGCCCCCGCCCTCGTCCTCGTCCCCGCCCCCGCCCTCGTCCCCGTCCCCGCCCCCGCCCTCGTCCTCGCCACAAACGCCGAATCGACTGCGGACCCGTCGACGGCGGCGCCCCCGCGCCATCCATCCGCTCGACACGCGCGCCGGGGCCTTCGACGCGGCGCCCCACCCGCATACCCTGCTGTGACGCGGTGCGCGTCGCGGAGGGGGGCGGCCGGGATGCGGCGGAGCCAAGACTGGCGCACGTGGCAGTATCGCTACGTCAGGGGTTGGGGCGGCGGACGGCGCGGCGACGTGCCGGTGGGGGCGCTGGTGCTGGCGGGAGTCGTGGTGCTGCTGGGGATCCTCCTACTGCATGGCATCTGGGTGATCTTCCAGCACGCCTACCTCAACTCGTACCTCTACGTGCCCGGCACGCGGGTGACCTCGGCGTACTGGGCCGCCATCTGGTTCGCCGTGCGCTCGACCGTGCTGCTCGTGGCGCTGGTGGCGGCGGTGGTGACGCTGGTCGCCGTCGCGCTCGGCCGGGCGCGCCGCCGCTGAGGGCGGCCACCCGTCAGCGGCGTCCCTGGCCGCCCCGCCCCTCCTGTCCGTCCCGCCCCCCGCGGTCGCGCCGCTCCAGGCGCTCCAGGATCTCGAGCAGCCGCGTGCGGTTGACCATGGGATAAAGCGAGACCTCCTGCTGGCCGGGGTAGGCCGGCCACGCCGCCGTCCGGCCCGCGCCGTGCTCCGCGGCTGCGCCGAGATCCGGCGCCCCACGCCTGCCCGTAGCCCCGCCCGCAGCCCCGC
>JAJYVM010000246.1 GCA_021792015.1 Bacillota bacterium
CCACGTCGCGCGTGTTCCGGGTGACGAGCGTGAGGTCGTGCTGAAGCGCGGTGGCGGCCAGCAGCCCGCCGATCACCGGCGAGGTCTCGCCAGCGGCTTGGGCGCGGGCTGAGAGCACGCCCCATCACGGGGCGATCGATGCCCAGGATCCGCCCTTCAAACCAGGGATGAAGTGTTTCAGGCAGCCACGTGTTCACCCTGGCCCGGCGCAGGGGTCGGGGTGAAGATCAATGCCCTTGCGCAGCTCTCCGAGCGTGAGAACGCTCAGGTAGGCCAGGTCCGCGTCCAGCGCCTCCACCCAGTCGCGAACGCGGGGCTCCGGTCGGGGGCGAGTCATCTCCGAGATGACGTTTGTGCCGATCAGAAATCCATTCACAGCTTCACGGCGCGACCATAATCACGCGGGCGATCAGGCTCGAGATCGAGGCCGCAGAGTGGCGAATCCCCCAGCAGTGTCGCCAGCCCCGACTTCGGGCGCCGGGTCGCGCGCAGCTTCTCATACCGCTCCTCCGAGAGGATGATCACGGCCTCCTTGCCATGGCGAGTCACGCGCTGGGGCCCGTCTTGGCGGGCGCGACGGAACACTTCGCTGAATCGCGCCCTGGCCGTCTGCATCTGCCATTCCCCAAGCCGCAACGTTGTCTCCCCCTTCCTTGAGTCAGACTAGTCGGACCGGTCTCCCTTGGTCAACGTCGCAAGAACCGGCCGCAGCTCCGGCCGAACACGGCCCGTGCACGCCGGCGGCGCCGCCGTCCGGCTGGCACGCACTGGGATGCTCACGGTCGCCGTCCGAAGCGCGCGCGCGACCAGCCCCAAGGGGCTGCGTTATAGGGGCAGCCTGGCGCGACCGGCCTTTTGACGCCCCAGCCCGGGCCCGCTACAATGGATTGGCAACGGCGATGCGCGGGAGAGTAGGACGCGGACACCGGTCAGAGAGGGGCGGCCACCGGCTGCGAGCCACCCCCGGTGCAGGCGCCTGAAATGCACCCGCAAGCCGGCTCCGGCTCGCCCCCCGTTAGCGGGGCGGACGAGCGGGAGCGTGTCCGGCACGGGCGCGCTCCAAGCCGAGTGGAACCACGGGTCCCCCGTCTCGGATGTAGACGGGGGATTTTCGCGTGCAGCCGCAGGCACTGTTGCAGGCGCGGGCGGCACTGCGCGGTCCGGCGCCGCCTCGCCGCCGTTCGCCGCCCGGGCCCCGGTTTCGGTTCCGCTGCGGTCGCCCCTGGCGCACCGCCGCCACCTGGCGGTGGGGATTCCGCTCCGGCGCGTGCCGGAGAACCTTGCGAACAAAGGAGGCTGGGCGATGCTGGGATCGCTGCGCCATGACATCCAGGTCATCTTCGAGCGCGACCCGGCGTGCCGCTCCGTTCTCGAAGCGCTGACCTATCCAGGTCTGCACGCCATCTGGTACCACCGCGCCGCGCACTGGCTTCACCGGCACGGCTTCCTCCTTATGGCCCGCTACGTCTCGCAGGTGAGCCGCATGCGCACCGGCATCGAGATCCATCCCGGCGCGCGCATCGGGCCGGGCCTCTTCATCGACCACGGCATGGGCGTCGTGATCGGCGAGACGGCCGAGGTCGGCGCCGACGTGACCCTCTATCAGGGCGTCACATTGGGCGGCACCGGCAAGGAGCGCGGCAAGCGGCACCCAACGATCGGCGACGGCGTCGTGATCGGCACCGGCGCGAAGGTGCTCGGCGGCATCACCGTCGGCGACCGCTGCAAGATCGGCGCGGGCGCCGTCGTCGTCCGCCCCGTGCCGCCCGACTGCACGGTGGTCGGCGTGCCTGGCCGCGTCGTCTGGCGCCAGGGCCGCCGCGTCCCGGAGGCCGATCTGGAGCACGGCGACCTTCCGGACCCCGTCGCCGACGCCTTCGGCAGCCTCCAGCGCGAGGTCGTGCGCCTGCGCGAGGAGGTGGCCGACCTCCGGCGCGTTCTGGCCGGCGCCGGCCTCGATGCCAGCCTGGACCCTGGCCTGGACACCGGCCTGGACCCCGAGGCGCGCGCCCGGGCCGGCCTCTGCCGCGCGGGGGAGCCGCCGTACTGACAGCGAACTTCATGGGGACCGGGTGGGACTGGCGGCCGGAACCGGGCCGCGCACCGGCGCCCCGCCCCGACAGGACGAGCGACCCTTCGGGCGGGCAATCGAGGGAGCGGGGGTAAACGACGTGGCGCTGCAGCTCTACAACACGCTGACCCGGCGCAAGGAGCCGTTCGAGCCGGCCGAACCCGGCCGTGTCCGCATGTACGACTGCGGGCCGACGGTGTACTCGTACACCCACATCGGCCACCTGCGCCCGGCACTGGTGGCGGACGTCCTGGCCCGCTACCTCAGGAGCCTCGGCTTTGAGGTCGTCCACATCACGAACTTCACGGACGTGGACGACCGCATCATCAACCGCGCCAACGAGGAGGGCGTCACGGCCGAGGCGTTCGCCAACCGCTACATCGACGACTACCTCGACTGCATGCGCCGCCTGGGCATCACCACGGTCGACCGTTACGTGCGCGTGACCGACCACATCGCCGACATCATCGCCATGATCGATCGCCTGGTGACCAACGGCCACGCCTACCCGCTGGACGGCGACGTGTACTACGACGTCACCAGCAAGGAGGACTACGGAAAGCTCGCGGGCCGCAGCCTCGACGAGATGCTGGCCGGCGCCCGTGTGGCCGTGGACGAGCGCAAGCACCACCCCATGGACTTCGCCCTCTGGAAGGGCGTCAAGCCCGGCGAGCCCTCCTGGCCGAGCCCGTGGGGACCCGGCCGGCCCGGCTGGCACATCGAATGCTCGGCCATGAGCCTGCGCTACCTCGGCGACCACATCGACATCCACGCCGGGGGCGACGACCTGATCTTCCCCCACCACGAGAATGAGATCGCCCAGTCGGAGGCCTTCACGGGCGATGCGCCGTTCGTGCGCTACTGGGTGCACAACGGCATGCTGCAGATCGACCAGACGAAGATGTCGAAGTCGCTCGGCAACTTCATCCGCCTGCACGAATTGCTCGACCGCTTTCCCGCGCCCGCCGTGCGCCTGTTCATGCTGACGACCCAATACCGCAAGCCGATGAACTACAGCGAGGCCGCCATCGGCGAGGCCGAGCGCGGCTGGGCGCGGCTGCGGCAGGCGCGCGAGCACCTTCGCCAGGCCCTGGGTGCGCCGGCTCCCCAGCGGGCGCCCGTCGCCGTCGAGGAGGAACTCGTGGACGCCGAGGGCGCCGGCGCGGCCGCTACCGCCGTCCCCAGCCGCCGCCAATCGGCGGACGCCCTGCGGCAAGCCGTGCTGGCAGCCCAGACCGCCTTCACCGCGGCCATGGACGACGATCTGAACACGGCCGGGGCGCTGGGGGCCGTTTTCGACCTGGTGCGCGCCGTCAACTCGGCGCTGGCGGGACCCCGTGAGCGCGAGCCGCTGGCGGAGGCGGAGCGTGCCCTGAACGCGATGCTGGAGGTGCTGGGCCTGGCCGCCGAGCCGGCCGCCGCCGCCGGCGACGACCGGCTGCTGGAGGGCCTGATGGCGCTGCTCCTGGACCTGCGCGAAGAGGCGCGGAGCTACCGCGACTGGGCCGCGGCGGACCGCATCCGCGAGCGGCTGGCCGCGATGGGCGTCGCGGTGGAGGACACGGCGGCGGGCCCGCGCTGGCAGCTTACCCAGGAGGCCCCCGCCCCACGTGCCTGAGCTGGTCGGCGGGCGCCGCTGGGTCATCGAGGCCCTGCGCGCCGGCCGGGTGGACCGCCTGTGGGTCGCCGAGGGCGCGCGCGGGCTCGGGGATGTGCTGGCGGCCGCCAACGCGGCCGCCATTTCCGTGGAGTCCAGACACCGCCGCGACCTCGATCAGATGGCCCCCGACAACCAGGGCGTCGTCGCCAGCGTGGCGAGCCGGCCGCGCCGGCGCCTGGACGACCTCCTGCCGGGCGCGAATCTGCTCGTGGCCGCCGCCGGCATCGAAGACCCGCGCAACCTTGGCGCGATCGCCCGCAGCGCCGAGGCCGCCGGCGCGCAGGGGCTGATCATCCCGGAGCGCAGAAGCGCCGGCATCACGCCGGCCGCGGAGCACGCCGCCGCCGGCGCCCTGGAGCACCTGCCGGTGGCCACGGTCGTGAACATGACCCGCGCGCTGGAGTCCTGCAAGCGGGCCGGGCTGTGGATCTGCGGTGCCGACCCGGACGGGCCGCTCCTCGCGTGGGAGGCCGATCTGACCGTTCCCCTCGTGGTCGTGATCGGGGGCGAGGGTCGCGGCCTGCCGCGTCTGGTGCGGGAGGCCTGCGACCTGCGGGTGCGCCTGCCCATGGCCGGCCGGACCGCCAGCCTGAACGCCTCGGTCGCGGCCGGGGTCCTGCTCTATGAAATCATGCGCCAACGTGCCGTCGTGACGGCATTCGCACGGCGCGTTGACGCCCCGCCGGATAGCTGACTATAATGGCCTTGCATTTCTGACAAGCCCCGGATGCTGGCGCTGCCGGCGAGGCGGTGACCCCGACCTGAGGGCGTGGGTTGCCGAGCCACCATTCTCGACGTGGTCCGAACGGAACGAGGAGGCGGTGCCGTGAGCGCGAACCCACGTGTGGACCTAACTTTGCACTCGTACGAATCCATGGTCGACGAAGACATCGTGGGTCTCGCGCGAGAGGGCAGCACACCCGCCCTCGAATATCTGATCGTCAAGTATAAGAACTTCGTCCGGGCCAAGGCGCGCTCCTATTTTCTTATCGGCGCCGACCGCGACGACATCATGCAGGAGGGCATGATCGGGCTCTACAAGGCCATCCGCGACTTTCGCAGCGACAAGCTCTCCTCGTTCCGGGCCTTCGCTGAGCTCTGCATCACCCGCCAGATCATCACGGCGATCAAGACGGCGACCCGCCAGAAGCACATTCCCCTGAACTCATACGTTTCCCTGAACAAGCCCATCTATGATGAGGACTCCGACCGGACGCTGCTCGACGTGATCTCGGGCACGAAGGTCTCCGACCCCGAGGAGCTGCTGATCAGCCGCGAAGAGTTCGGCGACATCGAGCAGAAGATGGGCGAGATCCTGAGCGAGCTGGAGTGGCAGGTGCTGATGGCCTACCTCGACGGGCGCAGCTACCAGGAGATCGCCGAGAGCCTGGACCGGCACGTCAAGTCGATCGACAACGCCCTGCAGCGCGTCAAGCGCAAGCTGGAGCGCTACCTCGACGACAGGAAGCAGGGGGAGCACCGCGAGCCGGCCGTCTAGCCGCCTTGCGCGTGGAGCGCCCCCTGTGCTATCATCCAGTCTGCGCTGGCGTAGCTCAACCGGCAGAGCGGCTGCCTTGTAAGCAGCAGGTCGACGGTTCGACCCCGTCCGCCAGCTCCAGGTGCAAGCGGTATTCGCGGAGAGGTACCGAAGCGGCCAAACGGGACTGACTGTAAATCAGTTGGCGCTCGCCTTCGGAGGTTCGAATCCTCCCCTCTCCACCAGAAGTTGTTACGTCGCGGGGTAGAGCAGCCAGGTAGCTCGTCGGGCTCATAACCCGGAGGTCGTAGGTTCAAATCCTACCCCCGCAACCAAAGCTTTCGGCGCTGAAGTAGCTCAGTCGGCAGAGCGCATCCATGGTAAGGATGAGGTCGCGGGTTCGATTCCCGCCTTCAGCTCCAGGATCTCGCGGGGGGTAGTGCGCGGTGGCCAAGGGCGAAACGCGGATCATCATCGAGATGGCCTGCACGACTTGTAAGCAGCGCAACTACAGCACCGTGAAGAACAAGAAGAACGACAGCGGGCGGCTGGAGCTCAAGAAGTATTGCCGCCATTGCCGGTCCCACACCGTTCACCGCGAGACTCGCTGAGCCCGCACACGCAGGGGCGTAGCTCCAACTGGTAGAGCGGCGGTCTCCAAAACCGTTGGTTGGGGGTTCGAATCCCTCCGCCCCTGCCAAATCCGTCACGTAACCAAGGGTCAGGGTCCGTGGCTTGCGGGCGCCATGGCGCCATGCTATACTCTCCGCGCGCCAAAGCAGCCCACGCGCGCCGCTCCGGAGCCATGGATGGCGAAGGCCATGCGGGACGCATTCGATGGCGAAGGCCATGCGGGACGCATTCGATGGCGAAGGCCATGCGTCCCCGAAGCCATGAATGGCCATGCCGATGCCGGCGACGGCGGGGCT
>JAJYVM010000247.1 GCA_021792015.1 Bacillota bacterium
CCGCCATCGACGTGATCTACGAGGTCGAGGGCGACGGGCTCGACCCCGAGCGGCTCGCCCACGCCGTCGCCCTCTCGCAGTGGCGGTACTGCCCGGTATCGGCCATGCTGCGCCCGGCGGCGGAGATCCGGGTGAAGATCCTGATGAACGGCGTCGAGGTGCCGCCGGAGCCGGCGCCGGTCGCCCAGGCGTGAGGTAGGATCGGTCTTGGGAGGCCGGCCGAGTGACACGCGAGGATTTGCTGCGTGAGCTGCGCGCCCTCCCGCGGGATGAGGCGGCGACGTTGTTGCGCGAGTTGCTGGAGCGTGGTCCCGTCGAGCCCATTGAACGCGACGCCTGGCTGACCATTGTCGACCGCTTGATCGAGCAGTATCGGCCGGCGTGGGAGCGCCTTGCGCAGCGGTGATGTGGCCGGGGGCCGCGGAGGTGATAACGGCCCACGACCGTGTCCTTGCCGCAACCGGTGGGGCACCGGGCGTGCGCGACCGTGGCCTCCTCGAGTCAGCCCTGAACCGTCCCCTTGGCCGCCCCTTGGCGACGTTCGATGGCCGGCCCCTCTATGCAGGGCCTGCTGAACGCGTTGCCGCGCTGATCGAGGCGCTCAGCCGGAACCACCCCTTCGTCGACGGAAACAAGCGCACCGCCATGCTGGTCGGCATGGCGGTGCTGGCTGCACACGGACATCCCCTCGCGACATCTCCGGAGGCCGTGGAGGCACTGGCCGTTGCGGTTGCTGAGGGACACGCCGGGATGCCCGAGCTGGTGGCTTTGATTCAGCAAGCCTGAGCGCGCAAACTGGGTCCGGACACGCGGTTGGCGGCGCCCACCCGTCTCCGTCACGTCGTCTTCCTGCCCAACCGCAGCCTGCCCAACCGCAGCCCCTCCGGTGCCACGCGTCCCCGATCGGACGGCGGCTCCAAGATCCGCCTCCCCCTGGCGGCAGGCGGGAGCCATTCTCCAGCCTGATGGTGAGGCCCACCATTTTCGAGTCGCGGACCTTGGTCTTCAGCGGCTCCTTCTCCGCGCCGAGGCGTGCGGCGCGGTCGGCCGCCCGCTCGCCCGGCGCATTCCGGATCACCTGCGGCGTGGCGCGCGAAAGCCACTACCGAGCGGCCTCAAGCTCCCTTGCCGCCTCGTCCCACAGCGCGGCCACGCGGTTGGCGCCCCGCATCAGGTGCGTCGCCGTCACGTGGGCCTCGTGGCTGGCGGCCGCCAGCTTCGGCAGGCGCAGGGCCGGCTCCAGGTCCGGCAGCGGCGGCACCTCCAGGGCCGGATCCTGGCGGAAGGGGTCAAGCCGTGCGTAGTTGCTGCGCACGACCAGTCGGCTGGCCCGCCGCATGGCGGCGTTCCGTGCCTCGGCGTCGCCGCCGGCCGCCCACCCCGCGACCGCCTGCCGCAGGCGCCCCGCCGCCGCATCCACGGCCGCGAGGTCCAGCCCCGGCGCCGCCGCCCGGTACGCTGCCAGCGCCGCCGCCGCCTCGTCCAGCTCCGCGCCCAGGTCGATCGGGTGCACGGGCGCGTTGCAGAGCCGCATCACCACCGCCGCATACACGCGCGCATCGCGCACCAGGTTGCCGAAGTCGGCGATGTCCAGCAGGTCGTCCTCGGTGTGCCATGCGATGTTGCCGCCGCAGCCGCCCACGGGGTAGTACCCATGCGCGCGGGCGACCGCCTCCGGCATCGTCGACGAGAGCATCAGCGTGGCCGGCAGGCCCAGGTTGTTGAACGAGTAGTCACCGGCGCGGTTCGGCCGCTCGCGCGTGCTCGCCAGCCCCGTGGCATCCCGCACCGCCGCCGCCGTCATCGGGTACAGCGCCGCCATGCACGCCAGTCCCCGGTACTCCGTGGCCCAGCGGCAGCCCGGCGAGTCGCAGTCCACCTGCGCCACGGCGTTGGCCGCCAGGTCCAGCGCGAACCGGTCCGCGTACCACGTCGACCCGGCGTAGCGCCCCGTGGAGTGGCCCGGCCACCACGCGATCCGCAGCGTGCGCCGCAGCCGGCCGCTGCCCCGCGCCGCCAGCACCCGCGCCACCTCCAGCAGCAGCGCGTCGCCCGTCGCGTTGTCGCCGATGCCCTGGTGCCATGAGTCGTAGTGGCCGTGCAGCAGCACGAAGCGCTCCGGGTCGTCGGTGCCGGGGATCTCGGCCACCACCACCGGGCACGGTTCCCACTGGGTCTCCAGGCGCGTGGCCACCGACGCCGCCAGCCGGGCGCCGCCCCGCAGCGCGGCGATCAGCGCCTGGCCGTCGCCGTGCGCGACGGATACGATGGGCAGCGTCGGCTGCGCCCCCCAGTTGTCCAGATCCGGCGCGCCCCAGATCGTCGTGCAGATCCCCTCGTGGATGCCCTCGCCCGGCATGACGAAGACGGCGGCCAGCGCGCCGTTGTCCGTCAGCTGCTTGACCTTGGCCGGCATGGGCAGGCCGTCGGTGAGGGCGATCTTGCCGCGCAGGTCGGCGTGGACCTCCGCCGTATCGAAGATCCCGGCCGTGTCGGCCGCATACCCCGTCTCGACATACACGAGCGGCCCCGTCAGCTCGCGGCCGTCCGTCGACGGGGCCATGGCCGGCGTCTTGGCACGGTAGGCCCGCCCGTCGACCGTCAGGCTGGAGGGCCGCGGCCGGCTGATGAAGAGCGTGGGCCGGTGCACCTCGTGCTGGATCCCCAGCCTGCCGAGCCGATCGGAGATGTACTCGGCCGCCAGCCGCTCGTCCTCGGTGCCCGTCTCGCGCACCAGCTCCGCGAACCGGTTCACCAGCGCCCGCGGCTCCGCGTCGGAGATCGCGGCGAAGACCTCGGCCTCGGCCTGGGCGTCGCGCCACGCAAACAGGTCGGCCATGCCCATGGCACCTCCCGTCCGGCGAGCTTCGCCCTCGCGCGGAGCGCCTCCTTCGGGCGTATTTTGGTGGTGCGGCGCGTACGCGGCCTCGCTGCTTGGCGCTCGGCTTGACCCATCCAGGCGCCTCGCGACCCAGGTCGCTGCGCACGCTTCGCGTCCTCGCTCCCGTCGTCCCGACCCATCCGGGCGCAGCTTCGGCCCAGCTTCGCGAGGGCCGCTCTGCGGCCCTCGCTCTCGTCATCCGGACCCGTCACGAACGCTCATCAGTGGACGAATCCGTACACGACCACGGCCAGCATCGCGACCACGTACACCCGCAGCAGCCACATCAGCCAGCGGGCGGCCCGTCCGAGGCGCGCCGGCCCGTACACGCGGCGGGCCCGGCTCTCCAGATCCTCCAGCTCCCGGTCGATGTCCATCGGCGCGGCCTCCTCTCAGAGCAGGGTCGTCAGCCCATACAGCGTCGAGAGCGCCAGGATCATGGCCACCACGCCGCCGGCGCAGATGTTCGTGGCGCGGCTGTTGCGGTGGGGGCCCATGATCTCGCGGTCGTTGGCCAGCAGCAGCAGAAAGACCAGGGCCGGCGGCATCAGCAGCGTCGCGACCACCTGGACCGTCAGCGTGATGAGCTGCAGCGGGGCATGCGGCATCAGGACCACGGCCGCGGCGGCGGCGATGCTGCCGCCGTACACGCCGTAAAAGAGCGGCGCCTGGCGCAGGGGGGCGTTCAGGCTGTGCGTGCGGCCCGTGACCTCGCCCACCGCCCAGGCGGAGGAGAGCGAGATGGTCACGGCGGCCACGAGGCCGGCCTCGAAGAGCCCCAGACCGAAGAGGCGCGCGGCCGTGGTGCCGAGGAACGGCTGCAGGGTCTGCGCCCACTGGGCGGCGCTCAGGCCCGAGACGGCGATGCCGCGCGGGAACAGCACGGTGCCGGTCAGCACGACGATGGCGACGGCCACGATGCCCATGACGACGCTGCCGACCAGGGTGTCGGTCTTGCCCTGGCGGATGTCGCGCGGGGTGAGGCCCTTGTCGACCGTGGCGCCCTGCTGGTAGAAGAGCATCCACGGGGCGATGGTGGTGCCCACGTTGGCGATGATCAGGAACAGCACGCCATTGGTGAGGCCGCCGGGCAGGGTCCAATGCGCCAGGGCGGCGGCGATGGCGGCGGCCGACGGGTGCGCCCGCAGGGCGAGCGGCAGAAAGACCAGGTTCAGGGCGGCCAGCCCCAGCGTGATGCGCTCCGCCGTCATGTAGCGCTGGATCGCGGCCAGGGCGGCGACCAGGCAGGCGCTGCCGAGGACGGCGGCCGTGAGCGGCACGCCGAAGATCGAGAGGCCGGCGGCCATGCCGATGAACTCCGTGACGAGGGTCAGCACGTTGCCGACCACGAGGTCGGCCATGGCGAACCAGCCCCAGAAGCGGCCGAAGCGGTCGAAGATCAGCTCGGCGTGGCCCTTCTGCGACACGGCGCCCAGGCGCACGGTCATCTCCTGGACCAGGTAGGCGACGGGGACCATCAGGATCAGGAACGGCACGAAGAAGCCGACTCCGTATCGCGCGCCCGTGGTGGCGTACGTGATGACGCCGCCGGCGTCGTTGTCGCCCAGCATCACGAGCATGCCGGGGCCGGCGACCAGCAGCAGCAGCAGCAGCGCGCGCGACCAGGACGGCCGCTGCGCGTGCAGGCTCAGCAGGCGGGTGCGGTCGCGGCGGCGCAGGTCGGCCTCGCGTGAGGCCTCCCCGGCGGCGGTGTCGTGGAGGACGGCTGCCATGCGGTCACCTTCTCTCCCCGTAATGGCGGGATCCGAGGTCGGTCGGGGTCGGGGTCGGCGTGGGTCAGGCTCCGCATGGTTTGCCCTCCCTTCGGTTCAGCACGATGAAACGGGCCCCCGGCCGTGGCGGCCGGGGGCCCGGATGCAGGAATGGTGCGCCCTTCGCGTCGACCCTATGCGGGATGCGCGTGGGGGCGTGCGCCTGCCTGGGGCGGCCAGCCGGATGCGGCCTGCGGGTCTCGGCGTTGCCTATGGCCACCGGTACTCACGGCGCACCACCCCTTTCGCAGCCGCAGACGCAACGCGCGGGCCCCTCGACGGTGAGAAGCCCGCGCAGACGCGGTCCCCTCACTGGTTGAGCTTTTGGCAGCACGGAACGTAGGGACCGCAACCTGCGGTCGTCCAGCCGCGCCGGGCGAAGCCTTGTGCCGGCCCCGCCTGTCCTGGCCGTTGGCATCTCTCGATGTTTCCGGCCGGCGGCCTATGTTCCCGTGCCCGCCTCGCTTAACGAGGGAGCGCTATTCGCTTGTGGAGCCAACCTCACTCTAGGAGGCGGCGGCGGTGGCGTCAAGGACCGGTTGGACCACGGAGAGCGGTCCATCTGTCCATCCATTGACATATATATAAACCAAGGAAACAATATCATCATGGACGTCTTCGTGGCGGTGGCCGATCCCAACCGGCGCGTGCTCCTCGACCTCCTGGCGGACGGGGAGCGCACGGCCGGGGAACTGGCGGAGGCGCTCCCGGGCCTCACCCAGCCCGCCGTGTCGCATCACCTGCGCGTGCTGCGGGAGGCGGGCCTGGTTGCCGTGCGCGCCGAGGGCCAGCGCCGGGTGTACCGGTTGCGCCCGGAGGGCCTGTCCGAGCTCCACCTCTGGGCGGCGCGCCACCGCCGCTTCTGGCCGGGCCACCTCGACCACCTGCAGCGCTACCTGGACGACAACCGAGGAGGCTGATGCGCGCGATGGCAGGACCGGGGCCCCGCGGCAAGGTGAGCAGCGACGGCGACAGGGCGACCCTCACGTTCGTGCGGCGCCTCGACCACCCCATGGCGGCGGTCTGGCGCGCCCTCACCGACCCGGCGCGGCGCGCGGTGTGGTTCGGCCCCACGACCATCGACCCGCGCGTCGGCGGCGCCATCGCGATGGACCCCGAGCACCCGCCGATACCGGCGCAGGCCAAGCGCATGACGGGCCGCATCCTGGTGTGGGACCCGCCCTACGTCCTGGAGCACGAGTGGCTGCAGGGCATCGTCGAGCCGGGGGTGGTGCGCTACGAGCTGGCGCCGGCGCCCGACGGCGGCGGCACGATCCTGACCTTCACCCACCGCGGCCTCGGCCTCGGCAACGCGCGCGGCTTCGTGGCGGGCACGCACGCCCACCTGGACCGCCTGGCCGCGCACCTGGACGGCGAACCCCTGCCGGCCTGGGAAGCCCGGTACGCCGAGGTGCAGCCCTTCTACCAATAGGGATCTGTGCCGCGCCGTGGCAGGGTGGCGGGGGAGGG